>JAICSL010000093.1 GCA_025936955.1 Nitrososphaeraceae archaeon | reverse complement strand
CAAGTAAATTCGCATGGGATTGAGTGACTTCAGAAGTAGGATTAGGATTAGGAGGCGGATGTGGCAAACGATGATGAGCTTGTGAGAGTGTCACTCCATTCATATGTGCTACAGTACCATTGGCAGCATTAGCAGATGCGGCAGAAATTTTCTTTGTAATATAAGATCTAGCCATAATATCATACTCAAAAAGAAAAATATCGGGTATTATGTTGGGATTGCTTTCTGCAATTTCCATCCAAAAGTCTTCTAGATCCTTCTCAGGATGGTCACTTTTACTTCCCACAATTATTGCTCCATTTACAGCTCCGATTGACGTGCCAGCAACTATGTCGATCCTCACATTTTTTTTCACCAAAGCTTTGAAGACACCACAGGCAAATGCACCCAACGAACCTCCTCCCTGCAAAACTAGTACATTTTCTACGTTTCTGGATTCTTTATGTCTTCGAAGGTTATCTTCATGCAAGCGATAGCTCATTAATACTACCTTGCTGTTCAGTCATCTTTAATTTCTTCTTTGTGTTTTCTAGTCGTTTAATTCTTCTTTATTATCAACCTATATACGTAGGTAGGAAAATCTTAATCAAAATCATATCCTAGCTATAATCTCTAGAGTATTCTCATAATCATCATTAAGAAGATATTATTTCCTCAAACGTAAGAATCGAAAAATTATTTCATTGCTATCTATTCAGGAGATTCAGCCATTCTAAACGGTTGATCGAATAAATACTTTGATCAGATAATATTTAATGTTAAAGTCTTTCTGAAGGCCAGTCCAGTTAAGGAGCCTGACAATCTCTAGGTGATGTGATACAAAGTAATCGTGGAGTACCGTAGATTAGGTGGTTCCCAAAATGGTTGTTAATCTTTGAGGGATCAAGCCATATACTCACAGCGTTTTTGTCAATAAGAGTTACACCGATAGGAACATCCCTTATGGATCCTCCTTCCATAGTTATAGTAGATGTACCATTGAAGGTAGTAAAATTTCTAGTGTTAATTTGTCTACTAGTAAGCTTAAAATCCGTGATCATATGCTTATGAAATTCCGTACCATCCGGTTTCATCATATCAAGCGTGGCATTGAATACTGGACTAACACTATTAATATTGTTGAACTTAAAAACACCTAATACTATCCAATTTATAGCTCCTGTACCATTATTCTGCAAACTTATTAGATCTCCCTTTACCGAATTCCTTGAATCGGTAACTGTAGAAGAACTCTGTGAAAACACCGAAGAAATGGTATTAGAAGATAAAGAAGAGAGGAATACTCCTAGAGCCAATGCAACCATTATAGATGTTATCCATGACCCACTATGCATATTCATAAAAGCTAAACACAAGGCCCTCTTTATAAAAGTAATAGATGGGGTCTGTGATCTTAATAAGGCTGCTTTTCAATAACATTAAATCTTATTTTTGATAACCAAACTGGAAAAGTACCATTCCATAAATATGGAAATTCCTGTATTTTACCCCATCTCTCTAAATGCTAGTTCTAATAATATCCATTATATTCAAAGTTCCATTAATTCAGTAAGATCATTGGGACTACAGAATAGTTTTGTATGCATTAGCAAAAAGAACTATTGGGAAATTAATGTAAGATCTTGCCACAACTACAGTGTATTGATAAGAAGTGGATTTTTTACTCTGATAGCGAATAGATAGTAGTAGGTATCAAATTCTGATAGATAACCAGCATCAACAGTCGTTTATATAAATATAGTTAGAAACTGTCTGCATATTTTTATTAGTCCTTTCAATAAAATAAAAATAAATGTAGATTTAATTGACTATTCTGCATTTGTTTTTTTATAAAATAAGATGACGTAAAGTGGCTAATTTAGACAAGTTATTCATATTTTTATCATTTACTGTTATTTTAACTTAATCTCAGAGACTCTTTTATAATGGCTAGATGATACTAAGGTCAGAGCAACCTTATTTTAGACATGAATAAATTTTTGTAAAATTAAGAATATTTTTATCGTTGTCTTTTAATCTGCGCTGCTGTACGGTGTCCCATTGTAGAGTGTATGTTTGAGTAACATCTTCTATTTTGTCAGCAGTGAAAGCCAGTACATATTTGTATTTCTTCTCCCAATTCTCTTCATAATAAGAAGGATGATTCAACGAAAAAGGGAGTACTAGAGTCGAATCAACATGAAACCATTTTCCATCTAGTTTTGCCTCGTTCCAACAATGATCAAGAAAATCATGCACCAATCTAGTTTCTATACCTAATGAATTCAAGATAGCCCCAAAAAGCATAGACCACTCAGTACATCGGCCTGTCCTAGTCTCAGCAACCTTTAAGACCTCGGCATATCTTGGAAACGCGTACCGATATTTACAGGTGCTGCAATTATATATTTCAAATGAACGTACCTTCCAAGAAGATCCCAATAATACTTCAACCTCCATTGGTATCATTTGACTCCCACTGCGATGGGCATTTATGCATCTCTTACACATTACATCTTTTGGAGCCCAGTTCATAAAGTCATTTTTGAACCACTTCAGGACAGAGACAAGCTGATCTTGTTTGTTTGTTTGGAAGATAATTTGGTCTGGCAAAATGGAATGAATTTTTTTTAGTATACCAGGATTCCGATATTGTTCTGTAATTTTTTTATAAAGTAAAAAAGAAGCTGTCAAGGGTTGGAATTGAGTCTTATAAGAACGAGAGATAAAATTTAACATTTATTTCTATCGCATCTTATATATTAATTATGTATGTAATATGCTCATTGGTCTAAACTATGTGATGAAGAAGATCCGTTCTATAGTTGAGCAAGTTAATACCTATAAAGTAAACTCCACATTTTCATGAAAAGTATTACCTGAGATCTTTTGAGTATAGAAAAATATAGTTACGTGTTTTTAAAGCTCTCGTCGACATATCTGTATTTGTAAAGTTCTAACAACTACAGAACGTTTTACCTATTAAATTAATTCAGTAGTTAAATCTTAAACCATCAACACAACTACCTATTACAACACTCCAACAAATGCTATTATCTCTCATCCTAACATTCTGAAATAAAAGTGGATATTGTATATTTGATCCATAAGTATTTGGAACTAATATATTGTATGGTCTTTAAATTATTGATTCAGAATCCTCCGGATCGTCACAAATACCAAATGTCAGCTGCGAAATTTCTATGTTGTATCTTACAGGATAAAAGAAGTCCCTATATTATTTCACCATTCAATTCCAGTAAAGTTATTTTTTCCTTCAAATATGAAATCTTTTATATTGTGCAGAGAAAAACATAACACATTTTGCCAAACTTATAACGAGGGGTCATCTTCTGTGTGTCCTCCTTTTATTGAAAAATAATCAAGAACATCTTCGGAAATATTGGCTACCTCACCAAGGCTAAGACGACTCACATTATCCTCACGAATCCAAATAATATTTCCATCAAGGTCAACTTCTAACCTTTTTGATTTCTCTAGATATCTAAGAATCGCATCTATCTTAACCAGACTTAGTCTGGGGCTCAGTAATTTTTGTAAATTTCTTATCTTGGGATATTCAGTTGTTTTCTTAATTGTTGTTAAGAAAAAGTTCAAGTCGTCTTCGGTAATTTCATTGGACGGTCTTGGCTTCTTTTTTACAAATTTCTTGGACTTGATGAATTTATAAAACCATATACCATTTTAAAATCATTTCGATTGGTTTACTGTCTTACTCTCACCACTGTTTCTGTCATCAGAGTAAATAATAACTGTTCAAGCTATTTTCTGCTTATTTCAATTGCGCCTCAATTATCTAAAAACATTACGTCATCACATCCTACCTATTTTAAAATCGCACTTGAATTGAGATTGCTTGATTTATACCCTTAGGCATATGACTAATACTGTGATGAAATTCAACAATTTAAGGCATTTGGTCATAGAATGATGTGGATCTTGAACATTTGTTAGGTAAAATCTAGTAAAAAATATTCTCTGTAATAGGGCCTATGTCTCATTTAATAACTTTATCAAGCGAGACTAGATTATTTTGGCATTAGATTTGGCTTGGCCTTGTTCGATGAATTCATAACCATAAGGACAACTCCGATCATAATTACACAAGTTGCAAGTATTGTTTGTGGGTAGATAGGTTCCTTCAGAATTAACCATCCTAAAAATAATGCTACGACTGGCACAATATATGCAAATGAGTTTGCTATAGATGCAGACTCTGCCCTTAGTAGCCAAAAGAACTCAGCATAACCAAGAGCTGTACATAAAAATATCAGATAAACGTAAGCAGGAAATGATGATAAGATTTTAGACAACTGAATATTCCCAAATTCCCCGATAATAAAACTAATGAAAGTCAACATGATTCCTCCAAGAAGCATTAACATACCTGCCGAGGCCAGGATACTAACAGGGTTATGAGATCGGGTAGAATACAGAGATCCAATAGCCCAGAATATCGAGCTAAGAGTTAACGATATTATACCAACAAAGTTTACATTTCTGTCATTACCTATAAAAGGATTGATAAGAATAACTAAACCAACAAATCCTGCGACAAGTCCAAACACCATTCGTTTTGTCATATGTTCTCTTAATATTATGGCTGCAATTAGAGCTACCCATAGAGGAATTGTGGAATTTAATAAAGCTGTCATTCCAGAAGAAAGATATTGTGCACCCCAAACTAACAAGCCTTGTCCACCTACGATAATAAAAGCACCGAGAATCAGCACATCTTTCCATTGCTGTTTACCTATTCTTTCGCCTTTCCCACTTCTTGACCGTAATAAATATACTGAGAGAATTACGACTCCTGAGATCACAAATCTAATCCCAAATGACAGTATCGGAGGGATTGCTTCAATGACGTCTTTTATTGCAAGAAAGCTCGAGCCCCAAAGAACAGACAGTGTGACGAGCACAAGTATTATCTTCCACTGTGTTGTCAATAAATAATAATTAAATGATGGGGCTGATTATATCTTTATGTAATTATGCATCACATATGTTTTAATTGAAGGGATTTCATCATCGTCTGACATGTGTTATTGATTTACATTTTGCAGAATGCTATTGATTGTGATTCAGATTATAAACATAAATTGCTAATTAATTTTTGTGAGATTTATATTTGTTTTGTGAATTCCTTAAATGTAGACGTTATTCCAAACCATTTTAGATAATATTCTCAAAGCAGAGGAAAGTGGCTGATCTGTACTGTAAATTATCAAAGTATGATCTCCCGTTTTCTGATCAGGCCAGTAACCACCCGGACAATATTTGCATGTAGCGTAGTGAAAGTCAAAAGTGCTAAGAATTCTAAATCCGTTCGCTGGAAATTCTGTTTTATAATAACCTAGCCAGCCAGGGTGTGTGCCTCCATCATTATCTTTATTGTTTACCACTTGATTAGTTGGAGTATAAAAGCCGCCAGACACAATAGTGCCTGCTGATTTTTCATCAGCTCTTACTGTTATGTTGCCTTTCATCCAATTATATTTGGTATCCACGACAGAATATTTTCCGCTAGGTAATACCTTTGGTGTCGAACTGTTAGTATAACCTAGTTTTTCAGTACTATACACCACTTTGCCAGAACTATCTATGATGTTGATTATATGAGGATGAGGCGTATCCCAAGGAGCATCTGCATCAAGAAAGGTTATTGAAGTCCCTTCTGGAATTATGATATTAGTAGGAAGATAAATAGGATTATGGTCACTGATGTATTTGTGCTTCTCATTAATAGAATTCTCATGCGCTTCATCTACTATATACCATACAAAAGATCCCACCGATGATGGTAGTGTCAGAGACTGGGATTGATAGACAGTTTCTGCAGCAGGAATATCACTGCTCCGTTGTACCTTTGAATCAATATTAGACGACTGACTTGGGATTGTACCATTTTCATTGAGGCTCTGAGCAAATGCAGAATTAAGTAAGGATGTACTATTTACAATAGCAATAAGAGATAATAATATTAACAAATCCCTTCTCGCAAAAGATGACAATGATTTTAATCCTATCAATTGTATGTATGTCTGTCTCTGCTTATTCCCTCTATATATTCTCTCATAGTTTTATATAGAAGCCAAATTCTCAATTGTCCAATGCTGAGTCTCCTTTATTTATGTATTGATGATATATTTCCTGTCTATTGTGAACTATGAAAGACTGTTTAATGCCCAGATAATAATGGAGTATTTATCATTAAATTCTGTCTGAGTATGTCTTTTCTTTTTGTAGGTCTTTTCATAATATTTAATTCTAAAGACTTCAATTAGTTAATCGTTACCCTAAAATCCCGCCAGAGTATAATTTGAGGCTATTTTAGGATAGATGAATTAATCTAAAGCTAAAATCCCCTTCTACGCTTTGTATAATAGGGCAGAATAAGAATTTTCAAATTAGTTAGCAGAAAAAACTGTAAAAAATACCATTTAGCAATCTGTTTGTGAAGCGCAGGTAACCATAGATTATTATTTTTAGTTTATTTTATTTTACAATCATTACTGGACAATGAGCATAATTAACAACAGCTGATGCAACACTTCCTAGTAAGAGTTTCTTAAAACCTGACCTGCCTCTAGTACCCATTACAATTAAATCGACATTCTCCTTTTCAGCAAAGCTTACAATGCCTCCTACGGCTGTTGCAGAACCAATCATTTCTGTTCTCAATAGAATTTTATTTTCACTACTATTGTCTTTGTTAATTTTCTCTTTTATCTTGTCCAAATATTTCTGAGCTTCTTGTCTAATTTCATCTAGGTGTGGAGGGGTGTTTGGACCAAATATCGTTATATCAGATAATATTATATGCAATGCAATTAGT
>JAICSL010000169.1 GCA_025936955.1 Nitrososphaeraceae archaeon | reverse complement strand
AGCATCTTTACAAGCGTTTTTAGCGAAGATTTTACATCTCCTACAACTGCCACATCTACTGATTTATTCTTTCCAATTTCTGATGGATCAACATCCATATGAATAATACTCATACCCTTTCCAAATTCATCATATTTTCCAACAGATCTGTCAGAAAACCTTGCTCCTACTGCCAATATACAATCTGCCTCCAGAATGATCTTATTAGCCTCCGGATGTCCATGCATTCCAATAGGCCCCATTGCAAGAGGATGATTTTCTGGGAATGCACCTTTACCCTTAAATGTAGTTACAACAGGAGACATCAATAATTCTGCAAGTGTCTGTAATTCAGAAAAAGCTCCAGACAGAATTACACCTCCACCAGCCATTATTATAGGCCGTTCTGCTTTAAGCAGAAGCTCTACCGCTTCTCCTAAATAAGACAAATCTGCATCCATAATTGGGTTGTAGCCTCTTACTTTGATTAGGTCTGGAAATTGCATCTCCGCTACTGATTGTTGAACGTCTTTTGGTATATCAATGAGTACTGGTCCGGGCCTTCCACTTTCTGCTATATAAAATGCCTTTTTTACAGTTTCAGGTATCACTGTAGCGGTCCTTGGTTGGAATGCATATTTTGTACACGGGTTAGCAACTCCAATAATATCCGTTTCTTGAAAAGCATCCTTTCCAATCATAGCTATTGGCACCTGACCAGTCACTGCAATGACAGGTGAGGAATCAGCATATGCTGTAGCAATTCCTGTGAGAAGAGTCGTGGCCCCTGGTCCAGATGTAGCAAAACATACCCCAGCTTTTCTCTTTATTCTTGCATAACCATCGGCCATGTGAGCAGCTGACTGTTCATGGCGTACAAGAATGTGACGTAAATTAGCACCAACCAAAGCATCGTAGATGGGAAGGTTTGCTCCGCCAGGAAGTCCAAAGACAATGTCTACACTTTCTTTTTCGAGAGCGTTAATTAACGCTTTTGCACCGGTCATTTCTACCATTTTTTATATATTCACCATGTTGGTTTTAAACAAACAGCCTCCAATAACAAAGTGCAGAATCTGATTTAAAGTAGCAGGACAAGAACTACTCTCTGGATAATAACTTGCATTGACGATGGAATTTCAGATGACTCTTTGCCGTTAGACAGAAGCATTCTTACTACAATGCAATGACACAATTATAAATATTTTGTTCCACTTCATATGCAAGAAAGAATGCTAATTGTTAATCATAAAGATACTTTAACCAATTAGAATCACAAGTAAAGAATCCCTTGCACTTTATCTTATTAAGCTGACTCAATTACTCTTCGTCGATTTATTCCTTTCTTTCTCTTTCTCTTTTTCTTTGAGGAAGACATCATTGGCTTCGCATACATTTGAATTATTATGCACAATTGCTCTTATTGCTTTAATCATTGCAACAGGATAATCTGATTGCCAAATGTTTCTTCCCATATCAACTCCGGAGGCGCCATGATCTATTGCATCATATGTCAACTGGAATACATCAATTTCTTTAGACATTTTTTTACCACCTGCAATAATAATAGGGACAGGGCACCCTTCCACAACCTTCTCAAAATTCTCACAATAGTATGTTTTTACAATATGTGCTCCCAATTCTGCGGATATCCTACATGCCAAACTAAGATATCTTGCATCTCTGACCATTTCCTTACCTACCGCAGTAACAGCTAAAACAGGTATACCATATCTTTGGCAGTCATCTACAAGTTTAGCCAAACTTACCAGTGTCTGATGTTCATATTTGCTTCCAACAAAAATTGAAATAGCAAGACAGGTAGCATTAAGGGCGATAGCGTCTCTGACGGAGGTGGTAATAGACTCATTGGATAAATCATCTCCCGTGATGCTGGTTCCACCAGATACTCGTAAAACTATTGGCACACTGGTATTTGGATTTACAGATGTACGCAAAATGCCTCTAGTAATCATCAAAGAATCAGCATATTGTAGAATGGGCTTTATTGTTATGGCAGGCACCTCTAATCGTTCGGTCGGTCCTAAAAAATACCCATGATCAACAGCAAGCATAACACAGCGATTATCTTCTGGTCTAATTATTTTAGAAATTCTATTTTTCATTCCCCAATCCATATTACCAATTAGCCGGTCTGTTGTATTGCTTCTTATTATTTATAGTTTCAATATTTAGTCATTTGTTACCAGTACTTTCAATGAATCATTTGCTGCATATGCACATTTTATTGCATCTTCTACATTTTTCAAATCAAAGCGATGAGTAATTAATGAGCTGACATCTATTCGCTTTAGTGCAATTAACTTTAGTGCTTGATTTGTTTCGATTTCTGATGCTGCATAGCTCGGAATAAGTGATTGTTCATTTAAATATAGCTTGCTCATGTCATAAGTGATTTCGGAGCCTTTTGTTGGAACTCCAAAAAGGATAATCTTTCCTCCTTTTCGCGTAATATCAAAGGAATGAAGAAGAGCTTTTATATTTCCTGTAGCAATGATAGACATATCGACTCCTACAGAATCTGTAAGGTCTCTTATTTGTTGTACACTATCTTTCTCAGTCATAGAATTAATAGTCTTTATAGTGGCGTCATAATTCTTTGCAAAGCCTAGTCTAAAATTATTAATATCAATTAGAATTATTTTTCCTGCTCCCACTAGCTTAGAAAGAAGTACATGCATCATTCCAGTAGGACCCGCTCCCAACACAGCAATATTATCTCCTTTTTGAAAGTTGCACTTGTTTAGTGCACGTATACAACATGCTAATGGTTCTATAAGTGCTGCTTCATCAAAAGTTATATCATCTGGCAGTTTTATGACGCCACCATGAGAAACATTCCATTCAGGTACTAGAATTTTTTCGGAAAGTCCACATGGCTCAATGTTAGTTTTCTGATACATATCACACATTGTATAATCCCCGTGCAGACAGTAATAGCATGAATAACATCCTATATGATGATGAATGAAAACTCGATCGCCTAGATTAAAGCCGTTGACGGATTTTCCGATGTCAATAATTTCACCTGCTGGCTCATGACCGAGTCTGCCAGAATGCATTCCATACTGCCCATAAATTTTTTCTAGATCAGAACCACATAATCCACAAGCACGCATTTTTACGAGTATGTCCAGTTTTCCAAGTTTTGGATCTGGCACATTGTGAACTGAAACCGTATTCTTATTCTTTACAAAGGCTGATTTCATTGACCGAGTAAGTAAAGTTCTGTTATAAAAACATCAATAATAATTTCTTATCTTGTAACTGGGGAAGAGCGATATTGATCGAGACGAAGATTATCAAATATCGAAAATGAATATCATCGTAAGCGATATATTACAGATCTCATCAATACAGCAAAGCAAAATGCATTTTTATGTATATAATTTACCTTAATAGCATTACACGCTTAGGTTGTCGATCATTCGCTAATAGAATTATTTAAACTTATAGCGGACACTAAGAAAGCACTACAGTTGACAACCTGGATGGAGTTACGTGAACTCCAAATACAATTTCTCTCAAACTCATGAATAATCATTATCATAGAATAGATGTCTAAAATTAACATATGTCAAACATATATAAGTGAACTAATATAATTAAATAGAGAATATGCCGAGCATAATTAATTCCTAACATTACAGGAGTGTCAAACAGATAATGATCGCTCGACAAACGAAAAAAATGTTATATTATATAATGAGTGATGAAAGATGGAGTTTTTGTCGTTAAGAAAGATCGTAGAATCAAATTTAACTGTGTTATATGGATCAGTAACATATATTGACATAGATAAAGTGAGAACGATAAATGATGGATATGAGGTAGAGGGGGCTTTTCGTCTTTCTTCTAGCATAGACGAGTATACTTTCTCAATGACAATGGATGCTAATGGAGATCTACAAACATATCAGAAAAAGGCAAAAAACCGAGATAAAATATCATATTAGCAAATAGATATTTTCCTATTGGTCAGTTTTTCAATATTCCTTGTGAAACATGATTATCATACGAGATGAAACTATTGTACATAGTCAGAAAGTTTGAATATAATTAGGTGGAAAACGAGAAGCGACCAAGACGTATTGTACATAGACTGTTCAGATCATAATCATACAAAAATAACTCATAATATTACCTGATTATATATTATTTAGGCAATCAAAAGCCCTATCAAAACAATCATAGCGTGAATTTTCAGTTTGCATTTTACTATTTTCCTAACCTTTTATTGTTATTTGACTCGTCATAATTAGACAAATATAAACAATCATAGATTAAATGATCCAAAAGCTCGTATTCCAGTAATATAATGTGCTATCATTAACAATTTTCTATTAATATTAATACTAGTGATATCGCTAGGAAAGCCGTAAAAAAAGAAACTCTAGAGATTGTAATAATGTAATAAATGATATCTAGAACAAAATTAAAAACTCATATTATAATTGATACAATCCCCATAGTTCTAACATGATTCATCAAATATGACATAATGCAGTGAATCGCATAATTGCATCTTGAAATAATTTTTGGACATATATTGTTACCGGTTTTACTTAGTATTGATTACTACATTATATTAGTTATTTTCGAATTTTGTGATCATAGAATTATATCTAATTGTTCGTCGAATTATTCCTAAATTAGGTCATCATAACTTCGAATTTCACTATTTGTTTCTTGTCTCTATATTGATATTTATTCGCATTTGAATATCGAATACCTCTGTTTTTCATGATTACTAAATATAAAAAATACAATATT
>JAICSL010000102.1 GCA_025936955.1 Nitrososphaeraceae archaeon | reverse complement strand
TATGAAAGAGAATGTATCTTAACGCTTACGAATATTGACAAAACAATTAAGGAACAGGAGATACTAAACAAGGTAAGCCTTGTAGGAGATGTTATAGTATATGTCAAACATCTGGAAGGAACTGCTGGACTTGTTTTATATGTCAGGGCAGGCTCAGATGATAAGATATTAACGCTGACTGATTTGCTAAAGCCCACATCTGCAGAGTATATCTTCGTAAGCTATAGACCAGTAACTATGAGAATTCATAATTCTGATTTCCAGATTATAAAATGTTTGTTGTCAAATCCTAGAATGCCAATTCAAGAAATTGCAGAAGAAATTTCATTATCATCAAAGACTACAAAAACAAGGTTAGAAAAGATGAGAGAAAACCATATTATCGAATTTTCTATTTTAACAAACCTATCTTCTATACAACAAACAGGTTACATTGAATTTGCGGCATTAATTAAAGTTGATACTTATCATTATCAAAGAATAGTAGAAAGAATATATGAGGAAATGGAAGAGTATTTGTTTTACATTGCAAATAGTTATCAAAAAGAATATATTTTTGCAGTGTTCTTTTGTGCGAACATATCTACAGTCAATTCAATACTAAGAGCACTAGAATCTTATGAGGGAGTTAAGGAAGTCAAAGACTTTATAGGAACAAGACGTGTCTATTATCAAGACTGGCTAAATAGAGAAATAGACAAAAGAACTGGCCAGTATTTATCATCAACACAACAATGACATCAAGAATTTCGTGATATACCATAGAAGACGCATACATGTTGATTCGCATATTTTAAGATGGTACAAATAGAATAACACAAGTTACTCTTGTAATTATACTTTTATGAGAAAATCACAGCATAAATAATAAGGCTGTGTCGTCATTTGTCTATTTTACTACCTGCATGTTAACATTTCGGACAGTTTTGAAAATTTTTATCATGATTATGCATCAAGACTTCTGAAGGAACTAAATACTATGTATAACAACATTTAAGGAAGATAGGGATAAAGAAATGTCAAAAAACAATAACACTAGGGAAAGACAACAACAACGATCGTCATTTCATAGCTACCAATACTTATTCATTGCCGCTGCCGTTGCTACTGCAATAGCGGGAATAGTGCATTTGTATATGCCACTTTCACATCCTAGAATGCTTGGAAATATACCAACGGCCACATTCTTTCTAGGTTCCGGATTTGCACAGATATTTTGGATCTTGCCTATGATTAAAAGATGGGGAAGGATATGGTATTATGTAGGAATTGCAGGAAATATAGCCTTTATAATGCTATATGTCATAACTCGATTACCCGGCAATCCTGTCACTGGAAGAGGCGGAGATGTTGATGCAACAGATATGACATGCGAATTGGCACAAGTAGCATATATAGTAATAACTGCCGTAATACTAGCCAAGGAAAGAAGTATAAAAGTAATTGATAAAGAACAGCTTAGGTAACAGCTATTCGAGATATGAGTTTACTTTTTCTTTTTCCAATCAGTGCGATTACAGTGGTGCTATATGAGAGAACATAAGATCAAAAAGTAGAATATGTAGATAATAATAAACTAACACAAGTAAATCCAACAACTTAGGCATTGAAAATGACAGGCTCAAAATATATTTGTAAACCAAAAGACCAATTAGATACAATTGATCTGAAAATCATCCGATCCCTTTCTAGAGATTGTAGAGTATCCTATAGAAATATTTCTTCTATTGTTGGCATAACTCCAAATGCTATCAAGGAAAGAATCAATACGATGGTTTGTAATGGTATCATACAAAGTTTTATAGTAAATGTAAATCCTGCTTTATTCGGATATGAAAAAGAATGTCTTTTGACTCTAAAGCATTTCTACAAAAAAACAACAATTAGCAATGACGATATAATCAAACATCTAAACCTTTTGGGAGACGTACGAGTCTATGCTAAACTATTACAGCGAAATGCATTATTTGTAATATCACTCAGACAGGGAGCAGAAGATAAAATTGAACTAGTAGGTGATTTGCTAAAACAATCAGCACTTGTTGTGGAATACGCATTTATGAACTATAGAGCAATATCAATGAAAGTGCGTAGTTCTGATTTTAAGATCATAAAATCCTTATTATCAAATCCTAGAATGCGAGTTGAAGATATTGCAAAAGATACTTCTCTATCCGCTAAGACAGTAACAAGAAGGTTGGAAAAATTAAGAGAAAATAATATTATTGAATTTGGTGTTATTAGGAATATGTCTTCTATGCATCTAACAGGCTATATTGAATTTGCTGTCATGATCCATCTAATAGATGATTCTCTTTATCAGCCTGTCTTTGAGAAAATTTATCAAGAAATGCAAGAGTACTTGTTTGTTATACCACATGCTAACCAAAAAGAAGGGATCTTTTTGGTTTTCTTTTGTTCAAATATACCCACAGTTGATTTGATATTAAGAAGGTTAGAATCTTATGAAGGAGTTAATAGAATAGAGATGTTCATAACTACTAAGTTGGTATATTATCAAGATTGGATAAAACGGGAGATGTATAAAAGATTGAGTTCAGAAGAAGTACTCTGGCAGCGGCAATAACAATTAGCAACACAATAAAAATATACTCTTAGAATACGTTCATAACATAATTTTTGTGAATTTTTGCTGAACTGAACCGATGCCCTGTAGTCATTCCAAACAACTCAGATCACTCTTGGTTTTAAATTTCACTGTCTGTTTTGTATATATATAAATCTATAAAAAATATATAAACAGACAAATACTGCAAAAAGTATACTATAACGCAGCTTGACTTGCGCTAACCCTAAATCAATCAGTGGCTATATGATGATATGTCATCAAAAATACGAGAAATAAAAACAGTCTTCAGAGGGTTGGAGACACTGTATGAGACACATTTGCCAAAAGCAGATCCTATACTACTTCATGATCTCTTACTACGAGAACAGGAAAATCCTAAGGTTGCACCTTTCTATATGGTAGAGATATTTACAAAACCAGGAACAGATTCAGATGCAAAAAGAAAACAGATATTTAAAAAGACTGGTATGATTTCTGCAATATTTGACAAGGGTACGCATTATGTGACTAATCATAGACTAACGTCAGAAATGTTAGAAGAAATATGTGAAGATGATGATGTTTTAGAGGTTACTGGAGAGTATACTGGCGGCATTGCAGGATTGGGTGCTTCTCATGAACATAGAGAGCACAGACATAAACAAGAAGATGATTATAATATATCGGTAACATCTTCATCTTCTTCTTATTCACATCAGAAGCAACAAGATCAAGAACAACTTGAGAAACAACAAACATGGACTCAAAAAGGAATAGCAAAAGAAGAGAAAGTAAAATACATTAAAGGTGTTGTAAACAACAATAATTACAAGCCTATAATTATTACTATTACAGTTGTAGGAATCCTAGGAGGCATTGCATTAGCTGGATTTATTATAAGTGGAGGATTGCTGCCAAATATCAATAAAAGTACAACGACATCGTCATCCACTTCAAACATACCATCAGTAGCAGGTGCAATATACGGCCATGTATCAGGCCAAGCTGCAGGATTACCAGCTATAGGAGCAACAGTGGTAGCTGCAGAACAACAAACAGGTCTTACTGTGAATTCTATTATATCCATAGATGGCAATTACTACTTCCAAGTACCAAGAGGAAAATACAATGTTATAGTAGCTTATCCAGATGGAACACACAAGACTGTCAGCAACTTTGAAGTACACTCAGGATCTGCGCAAACTCTCGACTTCACGTACTAGTGATAGGATATAATATAGGATAGGCATATGATATAATTACAGACCCCAATCGTTTCTGACATTAGCAGTAGTACATAATACTGACTGAATTCTTAATCCATAACTATACTATCATAGCTGTAGATCTTTCTCTATTTTCTTTACAAAATGATTAATAGCAAATATAATCCCTCTGAGAGTATCGATCTTTGTATAATGCATCGAGATTTACTATTTCAACAGATTTATCCATTTGCAGGTTTAATCTAATAGTTTTGCTTTGAATAATTCCATGATTTCAGGAGTATCGTGATCACCATGTTGGCATTCATGGTGGAAGCAATCACAAAGGCAGATTGTGAAATAATACTTCAAGTCCATAGGTAACTAGCATTAACCAATTCTTATATCTTTTAGAATGCCATAAAAAGATCGGCATAGATATGGTTACCAAGATAAAGTCCCAAGAAGCTAGAGTGGATTTTTCATTCAAGAGGGAAGTGTTCTTCATTATTGCTGGAGGTATAATGGGGGCTATGGTTATGGCAATTCCCTTTACATTCTTTTCTCCTGAAGGTATATCCCGTGCATACGACCTTACTTGGATAGTATTTGGACATATAGTCGGGGTTTATTCACCAATATCATCTGTTATTATTGCAGGAATGACTATTCATATAATAGTAGGAATCTCAATCGGGATAGTATCAGGTGTATTCCTATACAAAACTAACATTTTGAATATAAGTAAACCATCGAATGGTTTGAGGTATGGCCTGTTTGTAGGTATACTTGTATATCTAATATTTTCTATTCCTATTCAACGTTTTGTCCTAAATCTAGAATTTAGACATGCATTAGTTGGTAATAACAATAACAACAATAATAATAATAATGTAACATTTTCGAATTTTCAAATAAGTTCTATTATCTATTCCGTATCGATCAACCTTTTATTTGGAATTACACTGGGCTTGTTTTCTTCTTTTTTATCAATAAAGTTTGGTGCTAGATATAGGTGTTCTATCTGTGATATATCATTTTCAAGAATTGATATTCTTCAAAACCATTTGTTGTTTGTTCATACTGATGATTATAATGATGAACATCAGATGACAACAAATAGAAAAAGAATAGTTATTTTGGGAGGTGGCTTTGGAGGAGTAACGGTATTAAAAAAGCTTCAAAATCATTTTCAAACTGATGTAAGCGTAGATATTACAATGGTGAGCAAGGATAACTATCTTCTCTTTACTCCAATGCTCCATGAGATAGCATCTGGTATGATAGAAACAAGACATATCGTAACACCGATTAGAGAATTTTGCAATAGAGCCCGGTTCTACTGCGCCACTGTAAAAAATATTGAATTGGAAAGGAAAATGATTTCAATTAGATCTTCTACTTCGTTCGGGTCGGCTCTTGTTGGGATCAGGGGGATAAGTGGTAGTACTTTGTCAACAATAACTACAAATAATCTTTTAGAATCAAGAACCCAATCCTATCTGTACTACGACATTCTTGTTATAGCACTTAGAAGTGAGACAAAATATTTTGGAATGTCAGATATACAACAAAATGCATTTACAATAAAGACTCTAAACGACGCTATAGATTTGAGAAATCATATAATATATTTACTTGAACAGGCCGATCAATTATTATTATCAGCAATGGGTACTGCCGCTGATGTTGACAATATCCATATTCATAAAGATAACATCAAAGCATTAGCGGAGCTTCAAAAAAAATTATTGACCTTTGTTATTGTGGGAGGAGGTTTTGCAGGAGTGGAAACTGCAGGAGAAATAAATGACTTTATTAGAGATTCTGTAAAAGAGCATTATCATAATATAGATATCAACAATATTAGGGTCATAATAGTTCACTCAGGTGATCGACTCTTACCTGAAATGAGCACGCAGTTGGCCAGATTTGCATTAGAAAGGTTACATAAAAGTGGAATTGAAATAATTCTTAATCAACGTGTAACAGGAGCTACTCCAAATACCGTCAGTCTAAAAGATGGCAACATAATACCAACAAATACAATAATATGGTCTGGTGGTGTAGCACCTTCTTCTTTACTTACTGGCATTTCATGTCAACATGATCATAATAGCGGCAGAATAACTGTCGATAAATATTTGGAGTTGCCCAATTATAAAGGAGTATATGCTCTTGGTGATTGTGCCTATATAACAGATCCTAACAGTGGTAATCCTTATCCACCTACAGCACAACATGCGATAAAGGAAGGTGCAATAGTGGCAAACAATATTATCGTATCAATAGAAGGAAGACTAGAGGATAGAAAAATATTTGATTACAAAACAAAAGGAATGATGGCTAGCATAGGAAAGCGAACTGGCATAGGTAATTTATTAGGCATAGAAGTACAGGGCATTCTAGCTTGGTTGATATGGCGCGGTTATTATTTGGTACATCTTCCAACATTTCAAAAGAAAATAAGAGTATTGGCAGATTGGATTTTAGATATATTCTTTAAACGCGATGTAACAATGCTCAAAACACTCATAGAAGAGGAAGAAAAAGCAAAAGAAGTGAAGAACTCGGATCATCATCGTCATAACTATAACACTTGAATATATTGGCAGGTAGAAGGTAATGATGATGATGTAATCAGGTCATGCACGATTATATCAATAAT
>JAICSL010000123.1 GCA_025936955.1 Nitrososphaeraceae archaeon | reverse complement strand
TATACTGCGATGGAACGCGATGAACTAACAGGCTTTGAATATCACACTGCAAGATATTATATACCTTGGTTGGGACGATGGTTAAATCCAGATCCTATGGGAGTGAGCGGAGGGATGAACGTCTTTAGCTATTCCAGAGATAATCCAGTGAACTATTCAGATACGAATGGTTTCGAGCCCGATATTGAGAAGTTTAACAGTGGAGCAGATATCAACCATGATATGTTTATCACACCTGAGGAGTTAAATACTGCTCTCTCATGCTCAACGATTACCAAAGAGCAATGGTTTCGGTATATGGCGTCGGACGCTAGTAAATACGGAACATATAACTTGAATAGCTATAATGAGCATTCAGATATAACATATATACGTGAACGAAGCGCATGGGCCTTGGAAGAGGGTTATACACGCACCCAGTATTATAGGGAAGACGGGACTACTTATACTCAACAGAGCGTTGATATAACCACAGATGAAGAGCTGCATCCTTCTCGAAAAGCATGGACGAATTTGAAAACGACTTCTATCACAGCTGTTACTTTGTGGCAACCTGAACTTGTTGGAGGATATCAAATATTACATGGTACAGTGACAAAGTCACCAGAAGAGGTCGTCTCGGGCGCCTTCAATATCCTTGGCGCAAGATTGGCTAAGGCGAATGCAGCATCTGTTGGATCTGAAGCATCTGCTTTAGAAGCAGAACGTGCGGTAGTTGCAAGCACAGGTGAAGGCGGAGCTACAATTGAAGGTTCCGTGGATACCGCTCCTGCCACGCAAGCATCACCACCACCTGCTGCACCAGTATCTCTAACCAGGCGTTGGCGCGTAGGAGATCCACACGATGCACTAATAAGTGGGAGAGAGCCTACGTGGGGTACGATCAGGGGACGCTATTGGAAGAATCGAGTTCTTACCGCTCGGCCTGGCGAATTTCTGAACTCGGATCTTGCAAGGATGCGAACGGGTAAACCGCCTCTGGATCCGCTTACTGGACGGCCAATGGAATTGGAACATGTTATTCCACAACGGTCAGGTGCCCCAAACAGGCATAGTGGGCTATTCGAGGTCACGGATATTGAACACTCATTCTTCGATAGGTTTCGTGTGGGACCAACTGATTTGAAAGGCGATAGATGGCAACTATCGCACTTTGACAATAGACAATAGGTAGCTCTTAATCCTTTATATTATCCTCTTTTATTCGGCAACGGGTAGTATGGAAGCGCTTACATGAGTCCAGGAATAAGAGTGCATTACCAATCAGGACACATTTTGGTTGGAATCCTTTAAGATGCCGAATCTGACGTAAGTTGGTATCTAGTGATACCAGTCATCAGTGGAAATGTAAATAAGGATCTAGATTTAGGGAGAGGCGATTTTGATGCTGTTGTAAAACTGTCAGGACAGCATTTTCAGCATTTTCTGGTACTGATATAACAAGCGTTCCTATCAATTATGCTTAAATTACTTTTGAACATTCCGTCAACTAGTTGTCGAAAACTAATGATAATGATACATGATGATGACAGTGGCTGATTTAGGCTATTAATGTATTCACTTGGGATCATCATTTCACGCTAGATTCTGATTAAAACAGATCATAATCATCATATCAAAGGAAACCTGAAGAAATGCTTATAACACACAAAAAGTTTCAAAGGTTGTTCTGATTGCATAAACAACGACAGAAAATGAATGGGAGACTACCAAAAGATTCATCTGAACTCCTTAAACCAACTATACTTTTTGAGACTCTGAAGGATCTGAATCACTTGAGTAAAGATCAAGCTAACTTTATTATATCAAAGCTAAACGAATACCTTCATTCCCAAATAATCAACACGATCGGTTCAGTAAGTGATCCGATGAGTAGAGCTGTGCAAGGTGTTGTTTCAAAGATAGATTATCAAAAATTGGAAGAGTATGACCTTTTATATGTCATTAAGGAACAAATCCTTGCACAAATCAAGCAAAGTGACAATAAGAAGCTCATACAAGAAGCCGAAGAAATTGAACGTCACCTTGCAACAATGCCATCTACAAAAATAGATGATTTGCTGCATTTAGATATTCCACTTAGTGAAAACCCAATATTTGACTCTGATATCCGTACCGTCAAGATTAATGAATACTCTAAGCTCACTGGCTTAGATGATGAAACCACAAAAAAACTAGCTGATAAAAATTCGCTTTATTTTGATGATACTGATGATACCATATTATCGAACCTGGTAAAGGAAGGGGTCATAAAGGAAGAGCAGAAGCAAAGTTTAATTTTAGTTGGTTCACTTTCAAAACTTACTGGAGACAATCTTCAGTTTATTAAAGCTTTGAAGACGCAAGACTTAAAGTCGACTATTAGTTTAGTGAGCTGGGAAAAATATGACTGGCAAAAACTAATTGAAAATGAACAAATTTCTTTACCTCCTAATGAAACTAGTGTGACCTATGCAGAAAATATTCTATTTAATATTAAGAGAACTTATCCTTCGCAATTCCTTGTTAATCGATTAGTCGAAAAAAATGATAACACAAAGAATAAGATAAATCTACTTGATTCACTAAATACTCTACTAGACAATAATGACAAACTAGTCAATGGCAACGGTCCTGCAGTTACAGACTGGAGAGGTATCGGTGCAGAAACCCGGACTAGAATGCTGGGAGATTTGGAAGAGATTAGCGCATTTGCAAATACCAACTGCAGTTTAGGCCTAATCAGATTGATAAATGACAAACAGTTAGATCTAGCTGCAAAAAAACAATCAATCAATTCTCGTCTTCAGATATTCAAAAAATTCTTTGCAAATAATCCAGAGCTTGATCTAAGATATGCAAACTTCTTTGATACCAAAGACGGTAATGTTAACTGGAGCGATATTCAATCAACAGACATACCAATGATTAGAAAACAGGCGATGTCTTATCAGAGAATTCTGAATATTGCTAATGACCCAGAAGATAGTATGACACTATTAAGCAAAGGATACGACTCTGTCATGGCGATATCAGAAAAGTCTGAAAGTGAATTTATACAATCGTCTGGACTAGATCTAGGCAAAGCTCGTTTAACCTATGGCAAAGCTCAAAGATACTCTGAAGTTGTAGCACATAACTTTGAGACTATCAGAGATGCACTCAAAGGCCAGTTTAAAGACATAAGGATGGCTAACATCAGTACCAGGCAACTAGCCAACGAATTACAAGAGATTAATGGATTTTCTGCCCTTTTCGGATTACAGAATTTCTGTGGCTGTGAGGAGTGTATGTCCATCCTAAGCCCAGCTGCCTACTTTGTTGACCTTATGCGTTTTATTGATACTAATGTTTCACAGCAAGTCTTCACACCACCAAACGATCATCATCCACTCAAGCTTGCTGAGAGAAGAAAAGATCTTTGGGATCTCGAGCTTACGTGCGATAATACACATACTCTTATTCCGTATCTTACTATAGTAAATGAAGTTTTGGAACGTTATGTCAAGAGCATTATAATACAGCAGCCTGATGAGAGAGATGTTTACGACAAGTTTAGCGAGAATTCTCTACTCTCTAAAGTCTCATTTTCTCTTCCTTTTAATCTTCCATTAGAAGAATTGCAAATATATCTAAATCACTTTAGTACGTCACTTCATGAGATCTATCGTCTCTTAAAGCTCATAGACGACAAAGTATGGCGCGCAAGAATCGACCTGTCTAAAGAGGAATTTGCAGTTATTACCACCCAAGAAAATCCCATTGAAAATATAAAATGGAGATTTGGCAATCGAGCTTCATTTACAGATTTTCCGTTACAAGATTTTATCAGATTTGCGGGCATAAGTCGCAAACAACTAGATCAGTTACTATCAATCAGGTTTAACTCTGATCTAAAAAATATCGAGATTGGTAGAAAAGAAGAGGATCCTGCTGCAGACGATCTATTGCAGAATTTTGAAGAGATACTTAATCAGCTTACATTTGAACGACTTGACTTTATTCATCGCTTTATACGTCTATGGAAGAAATCCCCTTGGAGTATTTTGGAGCTGGATTTGATATTGTCTTCATTGAGTGAAGCATTGCCTAATATTATTTCCTCAGACTTGAATGCAGCGGCTGTTACATTTGTTGCCAAGTTAATAGATATACAGGAAACGCTGAAGCTAACTGTAGAAGAACTATGTGCTCTTTTTCACTTTCTTCCAGTTTCACAAAATTATCCAGAACCTCCTGCTAATGATGGAGATAAGATGCTCTTTGAGCGTATCTTTGATCCAAAAAAATTATTTGGTGTAGATCCAAATACAGGTAGTGTTAACTCTTCTACGCCTCCAGATAATCCCTACCACCATTATTCATTGAACAAAGATGATCCAAATGACCAAACTATCGATTCTAGAACACCTCTACTATTGGCCGGTCTGAGTATTTCAGAGACAGAACTACTCTTGCTCTTTGGCCTGCTAAAGGACGAAATTCCTTTTAACCATCATGGAGATTGCAAATTAGACAAGAATGCAATTTCTCTGCTTTATCGTCATGCTAGGCTTGCTAAAGCACTAAATCTGGCTATTGAAGATTTTATTGTGGCTCTAAATCTCAACTTTGCTTTACCAGGAAATAGTGATATTGTTGTTAAAGATCTTGAACAGGTTTTCAAATTGATCGATTTCAAAAAAGGGATCAATACTACCCCATTCAAAGTCTCTGAGCTTAACTACATTCTTCTTGGAAAAGAAAGTGGAATAGTAAAGTCTAAAATTACATTAGATAATGTAGCAAATCTGGTATTAGAGATCCAGAGGTCTAACGACCCTCCTATTGAAATCGAAATAGATGATCTAACGACCCATCTATTGACATTATTCAATCTGAGTCCTGTTCAACTAGGAGATATCATTAACAAATGGATACCCACCGATATTAACGATAATACCACCACCGACAGTATCAAAACCGCTCTAAACACTACCTTTACTCAAGAAGGAGTGCCTATCAATACACTGGACTTAGTTCCACTGATAGACCTGCTACAAGAAATAGAAAGGACTCTTCTGCTCTTTAGCAATCTAAAATTCAGAGAAGAAACCGTCCATTTCATTACCACTAAAAAACAACTAGTTGGTATAGTGGACCTCAAAGAACTTACTCTTGACGATATCCTACTACTCGTTGCATACAATAAGCACACAAAGATAGAAAATGAAGACGAAGCTGAATCCCTAGTACAATCTGTCTTAAATAGCTATTTAGAAAATAATGCCTTCTTAACAAAGGATATAGACATCTTAAGTAATCTATGGAAAAAAGATAAAAGTCTTATCAATTCCCTTGTAAAATCATTAGCTTTTCCAACAGAACCGATCGAAGCAGTCGAATATCTCTGGAAATGTCTAGAGGTATCGGATATACTAGGTATTAATGGATTTTCGTTAGCGAGGCTTGGCCAAGATAATAATTATGATGATTTACTCTATGCAAGAGATATTGTGTTGGGAGCTTTTAGCTCTAAATACGACGAAACAACTCGCAATGAAAAACTTGAGCCATATAGCGACAGCATCAATGTAATGAAGCGAGATGTCCTATGCAATTATATCATAGCTCTCCAAGCAGATTTGAAATTCAAAGATCTGAATGACTTATATTCATATCTTCTACTTGACGTTGAAATGGGCAGTTGTTTTCGTATCTCTCGTCTTGTATGCGCTATTTCAAGTCTGCAGCTTTATGTACATCGTTGCCTTGTAAATCTGGAACGATCTAACAATGAAGATATT
>JAICSL010000111.1 GCA_025936955.1 Nitrososphaeraceae archaeon | reverse complement strand
TAATCTTTAAGCCTTCATCGAGATCAAATGCTTTCAATGTTTTGGTTGTCACATTTCCAATTGATCCAACTTTGAGCATCAGAGACATTACTGTTTCATCATTTGGAGCTTCCATAATTATTACTACATCATACTCTCCAAAAGTGTAGTAGCATCCAATCACTTTTCCGCCGGTTTTTTCAAGTGATGTTTTAAAAGAATTGAAGCGATTGGAAGATTCTTTGATTTTGTTCCTACCCTGATCTGTCCAATTTATTAGTAATATATAATGAGACAATTATACCATATGAATAAAACTATTATTTATGTATAATGATATAATCTAACATTATCAAACACATTATCAAATTCCTGGTCGTCTTTTTTTGCTGGCAGTAGCTTCTTAAACAAAAGACCAATTGAGTTTTTCTATTTCAAGTAGCAGTCTGAACGAAGGGATTGATATTCCTATTTGAAGCTACGAAGATTACATATCTAAAAAATTTTATGAAATACATAAAAGCGTACTGTTATTGCTAAAAATAGTAATCATCTAAAAAATATATGTTATTGTATTATTCCATATCGATTATCTACCATTTACAATAATGTATAAAAACTTAGACCGCTAGTAGGATACAATCTTCTATATTGAGACTATAAATAATACCTTGGATCTTATAATCCAATGTTTCGAAATAAACCAGCAACTATTGCGTCGATCAGTGCAGTAATGATAGCCTCAGCTGAATCATTAATGGGATTGGGATTAATTATTACCAATCCTGCAATAAATGCAAATGCACAGGCTTCAGGTGTGATTCCACAACAATCCAATGCAGATAAACAAGATACTGTTACTATTCAAAAAACAGAAGTATCAAGCCTAGATCCATGCATCCCAGCGACCTGTTCCTATGTCCAAAAGGGAATTCGGGACATCAGCTAGTAATGGCACTACCCCCAAGAAATGATGGAAAAGTATGGGTAGGTGTTGTAACATGGAGCTCAAGCAAACCAGTAGAAGTTTTAGTATTTCGAGGATATAACTCAAGCGTAACGCCAGACTCTGCTCATGGACAGCCGTTAACAGCATCATTCTGTAATGGATAGATGGCAATATCATTGATAAAGACATCTAGCGGAACACCTATAGCTTCAGGTAGTTATCCCTTTGCAGGTAACGGGATTGCATTTCATACATTAGGTGGAGATAAATTCACGATAACATATACGGTATCTGTAACTACAAGAGAACTATCCCCGTCAATTCCGTCATCATGATAGTATCGCATACCACTACTCTGCTGACAGTAAAAATAACGAAAACAACTCCCAAATCTATTAATTTTTGGATTATACTCTTCTCGTTTGTTGTATCATCATTGTAAGCAAGACAGTAAGTATATCTCCGTATTTGGATAGTTTATTTCCGTTTTAAACAAAATATCTCTAGACCAAAATCAAGAAAAGCACAAATTCACTGAATTCCGGAGATATAAGATATCCGAGATAAATCTGACTCATATGGAAAATGCCGATGAATCCAATAATAACCGAAGTGATATTAATATTAGCAAAAGGATAATTGCCACGATCACCCAGACCCTCAAATAAAGTAAAATCATCCGTTTTACTACTATATGGAGCATAGAAAGTTCCAAAACATTAACTTGGTGACAATCGAACATCTCACTTTTTATAATATACGGATCATAAATCACCATAGTTTAAAGTTAAAGTAACATCTACTCTTCAATATGTATATAATTAGATAATAAATACAAATTTCATTATAGTATAATAAAGGGGCCGATCGATTTATTTGTAAAGAACTTTGTAAAGGATAGCTAATGAGTTTTTTTTGCATAATCGAAAAAACAAAACCAATTAATTGCAGAAACCTTAAATAGTTATAGCTAGAGAGAAATTATAGATGAATTTTACTAAAAAAAATTATGTAATTCATAAACAGAACAATGATGGTAGAATTAAATATAAAAGAAATTGTTTGCAAATATCAAAATACTCTTTGGTGTGGTTTAATTAAATGACCACCCAATTTAGATCTTATTCAATTAATACATCTAGCTTGGTATTTTCTTCTTTTTCCATCTTTATGTTTGCTTTTATGATGATAATGGTGTTTACATTTCAATCTTCTTCTTTTGGGTATAACACATTTGCATTTGCTCAAAACCAAAACCAATCTTCATATTTGTCTGGAATGAACTTTTCAAAATCTCACGATGTATATAGTAAAAACGGATTTTTGAACACTACTCTCGTTGCAGAATACAAGATAGGGAAGGTTGGCAACCAGATAACTACTGCAATGGTCTATAATGGTTCGCTTCCAGGGCCTACTTATCATGTATATCCTGGAGATAGAGTAGTAATTAACTTGGTAAATCGTCTCAACGAGTCTACCAATCTCCATTTCCATGGGATGCATGTATCTCCTGCAAATAATTCGGATAATGTCTTTCTTGAAATTGCTCCTGGTAAGACACAACAATATGTTGTTGATATTCCAAAAAATCATGAGCCTGGTACAAATTGGTATCATCCACATTTGCATCGCTATACTTATGGACAAGTTTCGGCAGGTCTGTCTGGTATGTTTATTGTTGAGGGGTTAGAAAAGTTATTGCCAAAGCCACTGCAGAATATCACACAACACACTTTTGCCATGAGAGACTTTCCGTTTGACAATCTTTTTGTAACTACACATAATTTGAGTAATACAGTTGCAAGTCAAGACCGCCTAACCGTTAATGGAGAAGTCAACCCTGTTGTCAACATGAAATCAGGCGAGACTCAGCTATGGCGACTTGCGAACATCGGTCCTGAGAATGAACTTACAGTTGAATTCCCTGGCCACAAATTCCATGTTATAGCAGAAGATGGAAGTCCTGTTTGGAAGGTATGGGATAATGATACTCTTTTTATGCAATCTGGAAAGAGGTTTGATGTACTTGTAACTGCTACTGGAAACGGAACTTTTCCATTAAGATCTCTTAATAACTCATTAACTGCTCCTTACGATTTTAACATTGCAACTGTAAAAATACAAGGTAATCAAAAAGCTGTGCAACCTGCTGCAAATATTATTCCAGCGGGTTTAATTCCAAAGAGAGATCTCAATCTTGTGAATGTGGCTGCTCACAGAGTTCTTAATTTCTCATCAAATGATAGAGATTGGATATACACGATAAATAACAAGACATTTGATCCAAACAGAATAGATGAGAAAGTAAAGCTTGGAACTGTAGAGGAATGGAAGTTAGTAAACCTTGATAAACACTCATCTGGCAATATACATCCATTTCATATTCATGTCAATGACTTTCAGGTAGTATCAGTCAATGGAAAACCATACGACGCTCATGGATATCAAGATACAGTGAATATTCCAACTGAAAGTACTGTAATTATTAGGATACCGTTTGATGATTTTGTAGGAAAATCGGTATATCACTGCCACTTGTTGTTCCATGAGGACTATGGTATGATGCATAGTTTTGAGGTCGTCAAGTAATATTATCAGGTGATGATGTTATTTGAAGATTAATAGTAATAGTAGTAGCAGGTTGAAGATGATATCTAAAAAAGGAAAAATGATGGTGGCTATATCCATAGTAGTAGCACTAACCTTTGCATTATCTGGACTTGCGGCAGTAATGACCTTTCATTCAGGCCCATCTGTTGTTGCATTTGCCCAACAAACCCCGGGAAATGACCCTATGAATTGTTTCAGATCAAACGTTACAATAAATACTTGTCCTTTAAAATCAAACATCACAGGCATCATCCATAATGACCCAATGGCTTGTTTCAATACAGCTGGAGGAACGAAGGTAGAGCCTGGCGATAATCAAAATTATACAAAAAGTGTTCAGAACTTTGTATCCTTAATACCATCCGCCAGCAAAATAACAGCAATAAATAAAAATATAGTGGGAGGAAGCGGTCCAGTAAAAGATATGGCCGGGATATGGGATGTAATGAATAATGCAAATATGACTCGATATGATAGACAATTGGTATTAGATGATGTTAACCACCTCTTGGCAGCTGCCAAACCTGGGTTTACCAAAATACAACAGGATGCACTAAGTTTATGCATTACTACCGAAGTTAATTCTTTGGGTCCTACACCTAACTATTAGGTCTGCTGCCGACCACTCCTCTCTTCTTTCTTTCTTTATACTCTTACACAGATACAGGAACAAAAAATCTTCCTTGAGAAATTATATAGTTACAAGTCAAGACATTTTCAAAATATTAGATGATCATTTTACATTTCTATAATTTATAGAATGACATTAGTAAAAACTATAACAGTTGTCCAATTACTTTAATAGTTTTTTTATTTAACGAATTATGCCATAGATAAATGGGTAAATTATTCAGATTTTGTATCTCTAGAGATACAATGTAGTTTTGTATCTTTGATGTCATTTATAACTGCAAATTAAAGTTGAGTATATAATGTATTTAACAATAGATTTATGACATAACTTTTCATCTTAGTAATGACATAGTACTGTAACGTAACGGTTCTGTTAACTTAAACGCTTATTCCTTTATTGTAGTGGTGAGTAAACAGGTTAAGTCATTTATTTGAGACATGGTCATGTTTCAAGTTATCTCTTGATACCTTTCATAAGCTTAAAGCTAACCCTTGAGATATGATTTTGAGAAACACTGTCCCAAAGATTAGCTCTTGATAGAATAAAAGAATCCGTCCTTTATGTTCTGTATTTGATAGGTTGTATACCATGGTCTACTGCAAAAAGGAAACGTGGAAGACCGTATGTATATTCTCCAACAACTGTAATTGTAAGACGTTTTATTGTGAGGTTATGGTTTAGAATCGATTCAAACAATGCCTTACATACTTTTCTTATTATGGACTGATGTTAGTATAGCAGCAAACTAGCAATAGCCTGTGGTTTAGTATCCATTCCTTGCAGTAGACGTACATTTGATAGGCGTTTGAAGACCATGTCTACAGATGTAAAAGAAAGGATATCAACATTGGGATATCTATTTGTTATATACGGCTTAGCAGATCCTTCTATAACCGCAATAGATAATACTCTGCTAAAAGCAAAGGGTCATGTATGGCATAAATCATCCATGAAAAAAGGTATAGCACCATGCCCTGGCATAGATACAGACGCAAGATGGTAGGGAATATAGTCATACCAAGAAATGGATTTTCGGATATAAACTACATCTAACATGTACAACAGGCAAGATTATAGTACCTCTAACAGCCGATGTAACTACTGCTAATGTTTCAGATAACAAGATGTATGCTCCTTTAACTTCTTCTTCGGTATTTTCTTCACCATCTGTATTATATGTGATAGCTGAGTCAGGTTATGACGATAAGAAATTGTATGGACACAGTAAGAAGGTATTAAGAGTAGATCTAGTTTGCCCTGTTGAACGATACGAAAATACTCCCAAAAGGAGGCTTGAACTTATGCTTTTATGAAAGTGAAATGGGATGGGCTATTATCTACAATCAGAGAAGGATATCTATTGAACAGTCATAGATTGAGCATATCAAACCTGTATTTAGAATAGACCCATTGCCAATACATGGATTTCATAAAGTATCTGCAATTGTATTATTATCCGTATTACTCTATCAACTAATGGTATACTATAACTGTAAAGTATGCAATTGCAAACCAAAATCAATAAAGTATATGCTTGGTATCTGGTAATGGAAGGTTTTAGATAATGCATGGAATATGGAATTATGACCAAGGCTTATATAATTGAGTATAAACTAACTAATTGTTTAAGAAAAAGTATATTTAACTGCATCATAAAGGGACATTAAAAGGCAAGAATTGCAAAAACAGTAAATAGAAAGAGACAAATGATTAAAGAGATAATTAATTATATGGAAATCATATAAATGAAAATATACTTTTTAACTTCTACCAAATAACTATAAATAAGTCAAAATAATAATCTGGAGGATACAAACAATACCTTCAGGTTATTATTCTATTAGGTCCTGTTGCAATTGAGTTGGTGTATCACATTGTGACTCTACATTGGTAATTGGATTGGGCCATAGATTCCATTTACCATATAAACTATTTCTTATTTTGCATTGTTGCCCATCGATTAGGTATGTACATTCATCTTGGCATTAGCACTATTTAATACAGCTGTATCTATATGTTCAGCTTTAATAG
>JAICSL010000055.1 GCA_025936955.1 Nitrososphaeraceae archaeon | reverse complement strand
TAGATCCTTATAATCTTTAGAATCTATGTGACTATTATTACCAAGGTTTAATATTTATATATATATTATTTAAATTTTTTTTATAAAATTTTGTATTTAACTAGAACTATTATATCAGCAATTACTACATTGTAAGATCCATTGATAAAAAATCATTTATATTCATATAAGTAACATTTTTTGCATATTTGAAATTCTTTTTATAAAAATCAATACAATATTGATTATGGAATATTACCAATATAAAATAAAAAAAGAAGCGATAAATTATGATGTCAGTCATCGTAATAATTATGTAAATGAAATAGAATTTGATAAAGCTAAATGGAGGGCGTGGTAGCTAAAAAATGAATATTGTTTAGGCAGAGCAACCGATCTTAATAGAGGCAAAGACAAGCGGTAATGATAAAAAAAGAAGTATTTCATATCATTTCATAGAATCATCGCACATTCTATGTCTAAGCAAAATAGAAATAATATTGGCCCAGATACAGGCATGTGAGCGACTTTTAAAATATGCAAAAGACAAAATGGATTTAACCATTATTGAAAAAGAGATACTCGAATTAAAATTCGCTCTAGATCTTATTAATTTTTAGGGTTCCAAAATTATAGAAAAAAATAGTAATTATTTTGCGAGAATAAGTAAAAGGTTTAGAATTTTCTCCAATACTGACACTAGCAAAAAAAGTTATTTTGAAACATTTATACAAATATGTATAATATTAATCAAGTAGATTGCAATAGATCCTCTTTCTTAATACATTTATGGAATTTTACTAATTTACTCTACAATATAAATAATCGATATATATTTAGAAAAACTTGCACATAAATCTGTATTTTATTATATTTCACATTTTTAATATATTTTTTGAGATAAAGGTGAAGTGGGATTAATTAATAAAATAGTTAGAAAATGGAATCGAACAAATCATTCAAAAAAAGAAGAAATAGACATTAAATATCAAGAGACACTGAACCAAGATATTTCTGTTGAAAAGAACCCTTCTGTTTCAAATATAAATTGGTCGTCTCTTTATAAAAAAGAGGATTGGTGGGCAGTATGAATTGGTCTGGGCATATTTGCCCTATCACTTCCATTATATTTTGGTGTTTACACTTTAGGTTGGATTCCTGTAGCTAAACCTTGGACAGATTTCACTCATGCTCTAAGTACAAAAGTGTTTGATCCTTGGATTGGCCTTGTAGGCAGTTTTGTTTTTCTTGCTGTTCTAATGCTACCTGTAAATCGATTCAACGGAGTTAAATCTAAAGATTGGTTTAAGGGTTTTTCTATAATCTTTTTTTCGTCATGGGTTATCTGGTTGTTATCTAATTATTCATCCATTGTAAAAGTCATTGGAAGTGCAGAGTTAGGATATATAATAGCGTTGATAGCTGGAATTGCAATTACAAATTTATTAAAAATACCTTCATGGTTAATGCAGTCTGCAAGGGGCGAACTATTTATAAAAACCGCTATAGTGCTTCTTGGAGCTAAAATTTTACTTACATCTTTTTTAACAAGTATCCCTACTATTTTAGCAGCAGCATTTCTTTCTTTTCCAGTAGTTTGGATAATTGCATTTTTTATTTCAAAAAATTGGGCCTAGGTAAGAACTTTTCGGCAACCCTTTCTTCGGGTGTAGGTATATGCGGTGTTTCGGCTTCCATTGCAACAGCTGCAGTTATTGAAGCTCCAGCAATTTATTCTACTGTTATCTCTTCAATAATAGTAATTTTCTCGGCCATAGAAATTATTGTGATGCCTTTTGTTGCAGCTACTTTCTTTCCTACTCATTTTGATGCAGCAGGAGTTTGGATGGACTGAGTGTAAAAACAGACGGGGCGGTGTCAGCAAGTGCATCTGTAGCAGACGGTCTATTAAAGGCTAATGGATCTGCATTGAATGCAGCAGTAATTACCAAAGTGATGATAGATATTTGGATTGGATTGATTTCGTTTATACTAGCCACTGTATGGGCTTACAAAAGTAAAAAGCAAACCAACGTAAATACAAATCCCAAAGTCCTCTGGTATAAATTTCCAAAATTTGTCCTAGGTTATATTGCCACTAGTCTAATACTATCCCTTTTAGCTGTTTCATACCACTCCATATCTGAAGGTGCTAAAGCAGTTGCACCAGTAATATCATTTGGAACAGAGCCAATAAGAACAATATCTTTTACCTTTACGTTTTTTTCAATAGGACTTGGCACTCAATTTTCTAGATTCAAAGAGATTAACCTTAAAAAGCCTATAATAGCATATGCAGTATCTTTGTGCTTTGCCATAGCATGGAGAGGTATAATTTCATGTTTACTATTTGCAAAATAATTGAGATATTACATAGTATTTGATAGCAATATAAGAAGATGTTTTAATTTGAAATAGAAAAACAGTCCAAATAAAACATAATGTGAATATGACTGTAAGAAAGAACAAATATATTTTGAATAAAGAATATTTAGTCATTTCCAATACTAGATAAACAGATTAATTTTTCATCATTTTTTATGATTTCTTGATATTTTATTTAGTTTTGTCCTTTTGTAACAAAGCTTTAGTTTTTTCCTTATCTTTTAATTAGAATTGTTGGACAGGTGCTTCTCTATTTTCCTAATACATCATCATTAAGTTATAAAAACATCATTCTGATCTTATTGAATAAATCATTGTCTCATCTAGGCAAGATTTATAGTCAAAATAGATTATTGAATACCTGCGATAACAAATTTCCAATATTTATAAACTATACCAATTGAACTAAATGCTAGCATTTGGTTAGATATATGTGAGTAAAAAGGAGAAAAAAGTGTTTTCGGATGGTTCAGAGATAATAGAGAACAATCGATCTTTGGATGATCAATTATCTATAGATTTACAAGATGTCGATATTTATGATGGTCCTGTAGCGATAAGAATTAACAAATTAATAAAACGTTTTGGAAATTTTACGGCCATAGACAATCTTTCTTTGATTGTAAAGTATGGCGAAATATTTGGTTTGCTTGGACCGAATGGTTCTGGAAAGACTACAACAATTAATATTATAAGCGGTTTATCCAAACCTACTTCTGGACAGGTCATAGTGCTTGGGAATGACATTACAAAAGACCTTCATACGGTTCACGCATCACTAGGAGCCGTTCCCCAAGAAACAGCACTTTATGAAGAACTTAGTGCTTGGACAAACATGTCATTTCATGCGGATCTTTATGGTGTTGTAGGTTCCGATCGTGGTAAGCGGATTACAGAGATGCTCAACCTAGTGCAACTTTACGAACGCAAGGATAATCCGGTCAGTACTTTTTCAGGAGGTATGAAACGTCGTCTTGCTCTAGCAAGGGCGCTACTTCATGATCCTCAGTTACTTTATCTCGATGAGCCAACATTAGGAGTTGACGTTCAGAGCAGGCGCGCAATATGGGATTATATTATAAATCTCAAAGAAAAGAAAGGTAAGACAGTTCTATTAACAACCAACTATCTTGAAGAGGCTAATGCCCTGTGCGATAGAATTGCAATTATAGATCATGGCAAATTAGTGGTTTTACCAAATACACCAGCCGAACTTAAACAAAGATATGGCGATATCATTATGGATATAGAAACAACATCATCCATAACATCTCAACTCGTAATGCATATACAAAATATATCAGGTATAAACAGCGTAACACAAACCAACAATATACTAAAAATAACAATGAGCGGAAATGATCTTTCTTCAACAGGTAATATTATCTCACTTATAAATAAAGAAAGTAATATAAAGAGAATTTCTCAAAGAGAACCAAATCTAGAAGAGATTTTTTTGAGTTTGACTGGCACTGGCTTAAGGGACTAGGCATATAAAGAAAAAATAAATAACAAGATGAATAAGATAAAGTCAACCTGCATTTACAGATACATTCGTGTTATTCTGGCTATGGCAATGAAGGATATCAAAAGCTCCTTGACAGAGCGAGCTTTTTTATTGACAAGCATCATAATCCCTATTAACTTTCTACTTCTTTTCCTGTTATTTGCTTTGACAGGTGGTCAAGCACCTACTGCATTGGTTGTTGAAGACAAAGGCCCATTTGCGCAACAATTTATTTCAGCAATGGAGCATTCAAATTCTTTTATTATTCATCAAACTACATCTTCAGATGCACAAAAACTGTTGCAGTTAGGTCAAATTGTGGCGATAGTAACAATACCTGCCAACTTTGATATGGCTCTAAAACATGGCTCACAAATTGAATTACCAGTGATTATCAATAACCTCGATGTAGACTTTACAAATGATATTCGTAGAGCAGTGCCATTGGCCATAACATCATTTTATGCAAATGCATTCCCTAATCAGGTAGCAGTCAAAGCTTATGAGATTGATACCTATACTCATGATACAGATTATGTCCATTACTTGGTTGTTAGTCTTATGGTAGTAAGCATAATGCTTGGCGGACTGCTTCAAGCAGGTTCAAATGCAGCAAGAGAGTATGAAAAGGGTACAATCAAAGAGTTGCTACTGTCTCCTGCTAACCCATTGGCTATTCAGATTGGAAAGATTGTTGGCTCAATGATACTAAATTCATTTTCCGTTGCTTTGATGATTGTAGTGATTGTGTTTTTAATAGGGGTTTGGCCACAGCACTGGGACGAATTGTTTGTTTTTACCTTATTACTCATGATTACATTTGTAACTGCAGGGTTGATTATTGGTACTTTGGTACGTAGACGCCAAGCAGTGGTTCCACTAAGTATTGGATTATCCATTCCAATCTTTTTTCTAAGTGGGGCTTTTGGACCAGCAATATGGGGTGATCCGGTTACTGCAACAGTAACTCAATTTCAGCCAGTATATTATGGCATAGCTGTATTTCAACATGCTTTCCACGGATTTACAACCACACCAACTGGTCTCATAGTTGATGGGTTGATATTAGTAGTATTTGCAGTAGTCATGGTAGCTGCAAGTTCCATTGTGATAGTGAATGTAAGAAAAAGAGGAGTTGCTGCAAAGTGAGCAAAAAGCACAAACATACTAAAATAAATAGTTTAATATCTGGTTCACTTATACCCATTTTAGCAATAGTACGAAAAGACATTGGAATATGGTTACGACAACCGACATCAATTGCTGCCACAATTCTTCCTGCAGTTGCATTTATGATAATATTGTATTTTGGAGCTCAAGCTGTAGGACGCAATCCAATTGCATTAGTTACAGAGAGTAATGGGCCTTTCGCACAAGAGCTTGAAAAAACACTTAGGGAATCAGATGCATTCAATGTAGTATTAATAACAACTTCGCAGCAGAGTGCCGAAGAAGCATTAAGGCAGCTTAAAGTTGCAGCGGTAATAACAATTCCAAATAACTTTGATTCAAATTTAGAATATCATAAACCTGATCCCGTTGCTATTCACATAAATAATTTGAATTTGGATTTCACCAACGATTTGCGTCGTTCTTTACCTGCTGCAATTACTGATTTCTATGAATCGTATAGCAACAGTAGTAATGGTAAAGAAATCTTCAAAAGAAATAGTTCTGCAGATATTATTACTACCTCTGTTCCCATCAAGATTCAAGTTAAAGAAAAAGATTTACGTCAACAAGATATAGATCTCTTGAGATTTGAACTTGTGCCAAACTTGGTACTTTTAATTACTACCGCTGGCATAGTCAATGCAGGGCTTGCAGTAGCAAGAGAGTGGGAGGATTCGACCATAAAAGAACTTTTATTGGCACCTATCTCAAAGGCTACAATTATTACTGGCAAGATCTTGTCTGGCTGGATTACCACAATTCTTATTGTAGTTGTCGTACTTGTAATAGGCATAGTAACAGGTTATTTGAGACCTGAACAACCCATATTCTGGATATCTACTATTATAATAGTCATGCTAATATCACTTGCTAGCGCTGGTTTAGGAGTAGCAATAGGGGCAACTGCAAGGCGTTTTCAAAGAGTTACAGCAATTGGAATTCCTTTATCAATAGACCTCTTTTTTCTTAGTGGGGGTATCACAGTTGCAGCATTTCTGCCAATATGGTTCCAGACAATCTCTCATTTTGTACCTACCTTTTATGGCACCCATGCGTTACAGACGGCAATATTCTACAGCTCAACAGATGGGTTAGCACAGGATATAACTGTTCTAGGTTTGACTGCACTCATTGCTGTTTTACTTGGTATATTATCATTACGTAAAAGCATGTTAAAATAATTTACATGGGCCATGGAATCTGCTAATGTCCTGTAGAATTGATAAAGATTGAAATTTTTACAATCTTCAATCTCATTAGGAGTTTGGGTTCTGCGATATTGTTTATTTTTTAGGGAAGGTAAACAGTTTCTAATCAGTGGCTCAATCTTTTTTTGCGAATATGTGAAAATACTTCCTTGGGATAGGTTAACAGTTATGTAGTACATGTAGACTCCCTTTCTGTATATAAACTGAGTATACTCTTTTTGCCTACAAGTTTTTTGTTATAATTTACGGCCCAATCACGTACTACTGCTTTACAGATATCTTATCCAATTTGAAAAATACAATTGTTATCAATTGTTTGTCTGTGTAACCATCATAACCGTCGTACTTCTTTCAAATTGAGATCTTAAGGGACCTTGTTGGTGGAAAAAATACTGCTATAGTAATATTCTTGAATAACATTTGGCTACCGTTTGCTTTACCTTGTTTGATTTATGTATTGATATGTTCAAGGGGCAGAAATATCTATTTTAGATATCGTCATACTTTTATTAGTCTACTCTTTTTATAAATCCAAAATGGTTTGTTAGTTTTCTTTTTGCTGTAACCGTATGTCCGCATCCGATTATTAGCGCGGTCATAAACACTACCAAACACATTTAGCTACGGCCAATTTATCTTTTGAGCCTTGGACACCTTTTTGGATTGTACAGACGACCAACCAACAAGATGTACCCCCATATGTCTTTCCCACTACTGGTCCCTTTTCATCCTCAAATAGCAGGATACAATTTTAGTGGTAATGTTGTACCTTAATTCTTTGATCCTCCTTTTCTCAAATGGTGACTCTAGATAGTTATTTGAGATTATCTTTGACTGTCACCATTTGACTCCTTTTTAGGAGAATGGTTACTACCTCTTGTGACTTATACCATCCACAATGTGTATATTCGTGGTAATAGATCCACCAGTAAGTATACGCAATAATGACCATATTGAGAACAATTATCCTCTATAATCGTCTTCTTGGATTTAGTTACTACTTCAATTATCTTTTTTTCCACACCATCAGTTATCTTGATTGTTTTATGCTTATGAATTTTGGATGCTATTACACATACCTTTTTCACTGAAACAACATTGTATCTTTTTTCTGATGTTGCTATATCAAGATATGTAGCAGCTATTCTAATTTCAGGAACTATGTATCCTTCTTCATCTTTAAGTAGGAAAATCTTGACTCCACATCTAAATTCTTTTATCCTCAACCATAAGCTGATGAGATATAGTTTTTTCCTTATCAGTAAGCATTGTGATAAGGAATATCCCCCATAATGCACTGTTGTATAACTATGTGCACATAAATTATTTTCATCTGATTTATACTAGTATACTGAGCAAGTTATACAGAGACCCTTTATCATGTTTTGAAGATTGGTTACAGGTACATGTTCACTAAACATGTGCTTCATAGATGAAAAGGCTGTTCCAGTCAACCCTATATGTCGATATCTTCTCTTCCCCTTCCAATTGAATAATCTTTAATCTTCCTCTAGTGTTTACAACAAATCTTGCATCTTGCCCGTCAACTTTTTTTGCCTAGAGATGATCGGGGGTTTGAATAAAGCATATTTAACTCCTGTTACATCACGTTTATATATATGAACATAAAGTATTTAAATATCTTAATGAATAAATGGTTTTGTTTGACAGATAGAACAATGCGAGAAGGAAAATAAAGGATAAATATGAGACTGAATTAGAAGGCTCTTGAAACGATTTATCAGTAGGAACATATTTATCATAACCAATTAATACTTAATAGAGCGTGTCAGAATGTAATGATTGTTAAAACCAATGGTATATCATTATTATATTGTATTCGACTATAGTATATTTAAGGGTAATTCATTCAGATTTTGTGTCTTGAGTATCTTTAGTGTAGCCTGCGATACATTTTCTTTGAATTTATACATGCAATGAAATACTGTTACAACTTGCAAAAGTTAAAGTCATGTATTTGACCAACCAGGTAATCACTAATGAAAGGGAAACCATGCCCATTATGCCATCTGTATGTGCAGCCTCTTTAACCTTTATCAGCCAATACTAACCACTATATTTAAATACTTTATGTTCATATATATAAACGTGATGTAACAGGAGTTAAACATGCTTTATTCAAACCCCCGATCATCTCTAGGCAAAAAAAGTTGACGGGCAAGATGCAAGATTTGTTGTAAACACTAG
>JAICSL010000139.1 GCA_025936955.1 Nitrososphaeraceae archaeon | reverse complement strand
CTATTACTGATAATTTCATTCCAAAAATTCTAGCATCATATTATAGGGTTTATTAACGATATCAGCCTGGATAGTCTGGTTACAGCTCACTGCACTAAAGAATATAGATACCCACTATTCTAGATGTTCTCGACTCGTTTTTATTTCAACAATAATATCATGGATATTTTTTACTAGCTAGCGTTGTCATCGAAGGTAAGTTCAGTACCTACGTATTGCGTTATTGCTGAGATATGACTCGTATAGTATACTTACAATAACGAATCTTCTCTTATGGTAATGTTCAAATTAGCGGAATTTGGCCCATCTGTTAGAGCGGGAGTCGCCCAGCATGGCCAAAGGCGTAAGACTGAGGCTCTTATCCCTTAGGGGTTCGTGGGTTCAAATCCCATCTCCCGCACTTTCAGTCATTACAAATTGAGTGCTTTGATAAATACATCTAGAAAATGCCGAGAAATAAAATACTAGATAATTATCAATGATGAATATACTGATGGTTATTCAAATAAGATTTATTCTATTAGTGAAAGTAATCGTATAAGGAATAATGAGTTTCATATTTTCATAATATTATACGTGTCTATGTATTTGATCAGGTAAGATATCAAGTTTAAAAAGTATGCTGATGATGTATAATTATGATAACATTAATCCAATTAATCATAAATAAACATATTGATATTTCTAAATGTCGAAAACTATTATCCGAAGATGGCATAACTTCACAACATCTTGTTGTAAATAAACTAGAAGGTCTTTTTGAAAATGTATCAGTGAATATAAGATTACAGCGTCTCAAATTACCCAGCATAGGTGATACTGTGAGCATTTTAAAGAATCTGGATGAATATCAATTTATCATTTGTTCTGATATCAAATCAATGTCTGACATAAACACTTTGAAATTGCAATTACAAAAATACCGAATTGCAATTATTGCATCATTTACAAAATTGGTTCCTATACTTATAGCATTGAATTCAAATAAAGATTTACAAGAATGGAATTTTTTTGCGAAAACTCTCCTTATGGAGATATCTGAAGCAGTTACCAAGACTCGAACAAACCGAGAATATATAAAATTACATGACACTAGGAAGATAAAGGATACTTTAAAATTTTTTGAAGTTCCTGAGAATGAGATTGATAAGACAGTAAAAGCTATGTATTAACTAGGTTTTATAATATATGGCTGTGGCAAATCCATATTAAAAATAAGATACTTTTAATGTATGTTGTATATTTATACTCACTAAAAATTAGCCATTATTTGATTTACATACTTCCATTACCTCTTGACTATGACCAGCTGGTTTAACATTTGAAAATATTTTAATAATTCTACCGTTTTCATCGATTACAAAGGTTGATCTATTGACTCCTAAGTATTCTTTACCCATGAACTTTTTGAGACCATGTACTCCATACCTTTTAGCAATCTTGTGTTCAGGATCTGCTACAAGTGTATAAGGAATTCTCATTGTTTCCCTAAATTTTATATGCGATTCATGATGGTCGGGACTTATCCCTATGATTTCAATACCCAAGTTTTTGAAAATGACATGATCTCGTGTAAATTCTTTTGCTTGAGTTGTACAGCCAGGTGTAAAATCCTTTGGATAGAAATAGACTACAACCTTCTTATTTTTCCGTAAATCTGATAGTTTTATAGTCTTGCCGTCAGAGTCTGTCATGATAAAATCTGGTGCAAATTCTCCTTCTGATATCTGATTATCCGCTACTTCAAGATCCATGATCTAACGATTAATGGCTACTAATTATTAAGAACATTGGAGATTTTAGCTATTGTTTTTGTTCAAAGCCTTTACAAATATGATCTGTGCAAAGTTATGATCGTTGTTTAATATTTGAGAAGTATCTTTGATTGCCACACATTATTTGATTATATTATTTGATTTTATAAATTGCTTTTCAACCACAATTCACGTAATGAATAAGAATAAAATCAAAAGATACTTTATATTTTTGTTTAGCCAAAGACAAATGTATAGAAAATGAAATTATTGCTACGAGGGATAATTTCAATTTCATGAATCTCTGGCTTTTCAGTTTTTATTAAATTATGCATAAATGTCCAGCGGATATCTACAAAACTTATTTTGTTTTCTATTTTTGCATCCTTGCCTATTCGTTCTTCTGTTAGGTAATTGCCATCTATCTTGAGTTCTGCTCTTCCTGCATTGCCATCTGAGGTGCCAATAATACAATGTACTCGTTTTGCAGAATTGTATTTCATCATCACTGCGGGATTTCCATCATTGTTTGATGAGGCGAATTTTACTCCTTCTTGTTCCCATATCCATTTCCCACGAAGGTATGCGACATTTTCTGTATGAAAGCTAGAATCAACAACAGTATTGATTTTATTAGGTCTTAGTTTTTGGTTGTTTCCAAACTTTCTTAGCCTTGAATATCCAACACAGATCTCGGGGGCAATACCATTAAAATGCATTCCATAAGTATCAATAATTTCGTGTTTGGGATTTTCAATATCTCTGGCTTCTGTTGGTTTCTGGCCGGCTTCCTCCAATAACTCTATTATGCTATCTTCAAAAGCTTCTACTCCGCCGTATCCTGCATGTTCGTAGCGAACAAGGTTATTGTGATCTATTAAAATATGTTTAGGCCAGTATGTGTTACCATATGCTTCCCATGTTTTGTTATGAATGTCAAATGCTACTGGAATATTCCTAACATCATACCGTAACAGCGCCCTATTGATATTTGATATATTTTTTGCAAATTCATACTCTGCAGAGTGAGCTTGTATTACTTGAAATCCGTACTTTGAATATTTTTGTTGTAGGCGTCTAATTATGGGAATTGTGCGTAAACAGAAGATACATGTATAAGTCCAGCAATCCAACAATATGATCTTTCCTTTGAGATTTCTGATTGAGAGATCTTCTGAATTTGCCCATTCCTTGATCCCTCTTAACTCTGGTGCTAAACTAGCAGAAATAATTTCCAATTTACCTAATCATACTGTATCCTGATATAATCTGTTTGATTCAGGTAAAATTGTATAATGAAACTAAAAATATCCAAAATACTCTGTTTTAAAGGTAGACATACATTGTAAGTGTTTTTAGATAAATATAATTGATGGTCGGTATTCTTTGAATTTTATTCAGAATGGAGGAGTCTTTAATAATTGATGATTTGCAATATCTAATATCAAAAAGTAAAGAAGCGAATTATATTGAAGCGCGGTATCAATTAAGAGTAATAAATGAAGTGAGTTTTAGTAATGGAGAACTAGATAGAATACGCAATATCCTGAGTTCTGGTTGTGGGATACGAGTTTTGGTTGATGGGTGTTGGGGCTTTAGTAGCTCTACAAATTTAACAAGGAAGGTACTGATTGATTCGCTCTCTGAAGCAATATCAGGAGCAAAAATACTTGCAGAAAATAAAAAGAATAAAGTAAAAGGGCTTGCAACATTTAAACCAACTAAAGGTGTTTTTAGAGCAAAAGTAAAAGGAAAGTTAGAGGATATTGATATAGAAAAAAAAGTAAAAATATCAAAAGAAGCAGATGCTGAAGCAAGAAAATATTCGAAAAGTATCAAATCGTCATCTTGCACCTATAGTGAGATTTTAGATCATAAAATTATAGTCACTACTGATGGGACAGAAGTAGAGATTTATGACTCTAAACCAGAGTTTAACGTTGTATCTGTGGCCAGTAGAGGAAGTGAAAGTGTGACGACATCAGAAGGAATTGGTATAACTGGAGGATGGGAAGATCTATTCCTCAAAAGGGATCACCTGGGGTATGCTAATCTTGCATCAGAAAAGGCAGTAAAGCTACTTGAAGCAAAGCACGTAAAGGGTGAAAAATGTACCGTTATCTTAGATCCTGGAATGGTAGGTTTAATTTCGCATGAAGCTATAGGACACATGGTAGAGGCAGATTTTGTACTATCTGGTTCAGTCGTTAGAAATAAAATTGGACAGGAGGTAGCAAGTAATCTGGTTACTCTAGTGGATAGCGGAAACACAAATGTTGCAACAAAACCTGCTGGTACTATTGCTGTCGATGATGAAGGTGTTGTGGCTGGAAGAACAGTAATCATAGAAAATGGTATCCTTAAATCCTTTTTGCATAATCGTGAAACAGCGTTAATGTTTGATACCTTGCCTACTGGAAACGCACGTGCGTTTGAATATAATGATGAACCGCTCATTAGGATGAGAAACACTTTCATAGAATCAGGAAATTCCAAATTTGATGATATTGTAAAGGAGACGAAACATGGATATTTTATAAAGGGAGCAAGAAATGGTCAGGCTGATGCTAATGGAGAATTTATGTTTGGATCCCAAGAAGCATATCTGATTGAAAAAGGGGAAATAACACAGTTAATGAAAGGCGCCAGTATTTCTGGCAGCGCTTTTGAGGTATTACAGTCTATAGATATGGTCGGAAATGATTTTGAGTTTGATATTGGAACAGGATATTGTGGAAAGTTTCAGCCAGCAAAAGTTGATGGTGGGGGTCCACATATAAGATGTAATGCAATAATTGGGGGTTTACAATATTAATTCAGAAGATATATGTATATTTGCTTTAAGGGAAGCAGAAAAGAGAGGAGCTGAGCATGTCGAGGTATATTTATCTAACAATAAGGAGTCTGAGGTTTTTATTGAAAGTAATGATCTAAAACAATCAAAGTCTCAACAGACTACTGCATTAGGTGTTAGAGCACTTGTAAAAGGTTCACTAGGTTTCTCGTCAACCAACCTTGTAAAGAAAGAAGATATCATAAACGCTGTTGAAAAAGCGTTAAAACTCGCCAGAGTTAGTCCTACAGATAGATTTAATTCAATTCCTAACAGCACAAAAATGACTCTGCTGAGAGGTATATATGATAGAAATGCTGAATCCTTTAAACTGGCTGATGCAACAAAATTTGCATCAAAGATGTTAAATGAATCAAAATCATTTGATAATAGAATAAGCGTTGATAGCGGTAATTTTACAAGCTCTGTTATGACTCATGTTTTATTGAATTCTAACGGATTAAGAGGAAAGGAAACTATAAGCACATTCTTTTGGGCCATAATGGGAATGGCAATTGATGGTTTGGAAGTTTCAAATTTTGATCATCAGTTTGGCGGTACTCATCATGTTAAGAGTATAGATGTATTGTCAACAGCTAAAGACTTTGCTAGAAACGTCGTAACTTCGCTTGGGGCAAGGAAAATTGATAGCTTCAAAGGAGAAATGTTGCTGTCACCAACAGCTGCAACAGAATTGATACAAGATGTGATAGGATATTCGATCAATTCGCATATAGTACAAAAAGGTGCAAGTAAATTTCAGGGAATGATTGATAAACCTGTATCCTCTGAACTGTTAACTGTTGAAGATGATGCTACAAATATCCATGGTTT
>JAICSL010000033.1 GCA_025936955.1 Nitrososphaeraceae archaeon | reverse complement strand
GACGACACTGATTTTAGATTGTGGAAGAACATCTATAATGACAAATCTCCAGACTGTGTATTTTGTAGCGTAGAACCTCCCTTAATTAAAGGGATAAATTCGTTGGCCTTTGCCTTAGATGATAAATATCCTGTATCAAAAGATCATTCGCTTATCATCCCTATTCGCCATGTTAAATCATTCTTTGAACTTGGATCAGCTGAAAATAAAGCTTGTTTTACTTTGTTAGAACAAATAAAAAAACAGATTGTAGAAAAAGATGCAACAATTAAAGGATTTAATATTGGAGTAAATGATGGATATGATGCAGGACAGACAATAGCTCATTGTCATATTCACTTAATTCCAAGACGAAAAGACGACGTTGCTGACCCTAGAGGAGGGGTCAGGCATGTGATCCCTGGAAAAGGGTACTACAGTTGAATGTCCACTAACTGCGATGAGTAGGTATCGAATCTTCACAATGATAATCTTGAACTCGGCAGAAATATACCTTTATTGAAACGTGGTTCATCTTCTTTACTTGCGCACTTAAGACTTGACTTGACAAATTCCAGTTACGATATTAATCAAATTAAAACCAGAAGACTGCTTCTAGAATTTTATGAATGTTTGCAGACAAGTAAATACTAACATGGATTGTACTTTCGCAATTAGACGATACCCTTAAAATGAAAATGAGCATATTTAAGTATCCAAAAAATGTACATATCATATAAAATGTGAAAAGCCATTTTTGAATTAAGAAGGTCTATTTGACATCTATGCTTGAGGGCTTAGTGATTTGCAACTATCCTGGTATCTTAAAATAGATATATGTCCTATCAAATAGAATTGTCGAAACAATATTTTTAAAATGCATAAAATGACTATATGTCGTGAAAATAGAAAACCTTCAGGTATTTAATTTTAAATCATTTGATGCAACTGGGATTAATCTTCTGGCAAAACCAGGACTAAATATTATTGTCGGAGAATATGGAAGCGGCAAATCTAATATGATTGAAGTATTCAAAGCCCTCCAAAGTTCAATAGATAATAACAGTCAATTTTTTAACAAAGATTCATTTCATAATGGACGGGTAAATAATCCTATAAGGATCAAGTTTACTGCTGTATTAGAAGATGACGACATTTCTGTTATAATGGATGAGTTAAGTATGGAGCCATCTCAAAAGGGTGATTTTCTGTCTATATTTGGTACACAAATAAGAATACATTTAGAGTGTTGTTCAACTTTGCAACAAAGAATCAGCTATTTTACTTCTGGTAGAACTGTCATCTTTGGTAATATTGCTTTTCAACCGTCTAAAATACCATACTTATCAAGAGATTCAACAAGCTGGCTAGAATTAATCCAGCAATCAAAACAGGGCAAGAGTCTCTACGCTTTGGTAGAGCAGGTATTCTCATCTCAAGACTCCAACTCTATACAATTTCCTAAAGAACCTATTAGGACTATAAAACGTATTTTAGACGAAAAGTTAGTCTTTTTTCAAGAATTCCGCTATCCGCAACGATGGCATGAAGACTCTACCTCGAGAGGTCTTTACGCACAAAGAAAGAAAGTTCACAATATCTTATATAGATTGAAGAACGGAGGTCCTGAAAAAGAACAAAAATTTAATAAAATCAAAGAACTTTTTTGCCGCTTTTTCCAGGGTTTGATCTTTATCTTGACGAGCAGGAAATTATTTTATTGAATAGAAAGACAAGTCAACAAATACATCAACAAGCAATAAGTGCTACAATAATCGAGATTATTAGTATTCTTAGTCACCTTATAGGTTTTGATGGAAAAATATTCTTAATAGAACTATCAGATCTGCATTTGAATCCTAGGGCTGATAAGATTATGCAACAGATAATTACTGAATCTTCTGAAAAGAACCAAGTAATATGCGCTGTTGATACTGCAAGCAGTATGAGACAGGATAGATCCTCTTCTATTGCTCTAATACTAAATAAGAAAAGAAATCCCGGGGCCATGTAAAACAAGCCAGGCGTTACTTTATATGTACTGGCCTAAGGTGATACTAGAACGCCTGATTTCATTTGCCATGAAAACAGTTACGCTATACAATTGAAAAGATAGATGAATGATGATGAAATAATATATGAGTCGCTCCACCAAAAGCTTATAGTGATTCTTCGTGAAAGTACAAGCTAGATTAAGATAAGAAATGACAATAACGATACGAGAAAATTCAGAGTTTACCAACATATTGCAAAAGAATCTTATGTCCAGACATGAGGAAAAAAGAAGAAGAGATAATACTGTACATGTCTCCGACATTATAACGACCACCTGTATTAGAAAACAATATTATTCAAGGAAATTTCCTGATCTGGACCCTCTTACTAATGAATCAATACACCATTTTGTAAGAGGCGAATCAAGTGAATTTGTCATTACGAAGCTTGCAAATTTAGGCGTAGCTCAAGCAGATATAGAGATGGATGGAATAGTCGCTCATCCTGATATTATGAATGACGATCAAAAAGGGCTTATAGTGGAATTAAAAGATACTGTTAATGGCAGACGCTTGGACTTCTATGATGATACCTTTAGATCCTACCTCCGGCAAATATTATATTACCTAGTTATGACTGGTATAGAAAAAGGAATAATTTCCATAAGATATAATATTAAAGAGCTTAATTGGATTAAGAGTGATTCAGAAGGCGATTACTTCTTTCGTCCGTTCAAAGCCAAAGATGTTGGTATAGAAAGCTGGGAAGTATTTTTCCCTTCAGATGATATTGCAAGAGAAATCTTAAAAAATGAAATGGTTAGACGAAAAAATCTTTTCTTAAAGGCATTGGAAGATAATGATGTTTCTATATTGCCTAGGTTGATAGACGAAGGAAAAAGAGTGAGGTGTCCGCGTTGTCCCTTTTATGATAAATGCATGAACCAAGATTCAGAAACTAGTGAGGCTAGAGAAATGGCTAAAGAGAGAGATTTACTTAATATACGTGGAGTACTTGATTTTAAGAACTCTGCTGTCATTTGATAGTGTATGTCTAGAATAGATGCAGGATGATACTGCTGATTAACGACTTTTCTTAATGCTATAGCTTTGGATAAAACGATAGACATGCTGCTTTTTCTAATCTGATTTAGATGAAGCTGTTGTCTAGCCAGTAAGAATCATGTCTACTGACTAAGTCTATTGTATAGGACAGTGAAGATAAGAGTAGTTCAGATGGTCTATGTCAGAAACAGAAAGCTTTAAAGCTATATGTTCTTTTAATAGTAACAGAGAATCTATTTCTTAGTGCCTATATCGGTATTAATCCCCTTGGGCCTTCTAACTATACACCAGTATCCTAATTGTAACTTTATCCAAAACCATTAGAATTTGAAATCTTACCACTAACTCTGAAGAATATTATTAGACTCATGATATCTGGGTTCAATAGCTTCTAGAATAATTCATCTTCTTCCATAGTTCCATAAAGATCACAAATGATGCTAATCTCTTTTTATTAGAAAGTCAGTCTTTAGTAACAGTTCAAATAGAGAAAGCATGACAGAGTGTATTTAGATAACTCTCCTTCTGATGAAAGAGTAAAGCTAGATAGGAAACAGTGGAACCCTAGTATATGCAGGGAACCACTCCCGACCGGTCGGCATTGATATCGCCTGCTTGAATCGGGTTCCATCATAATAAAAGATGAGAAAGGAAAAAAGTGTTGGAACAAGAAATAGAACAATAGGATCTAGCAACCTTACTCGATCGAACCAAATTGAAAAGAATTAGAAATATCTAAGTAGCACTCGGTCGTACAGAGATTGTTGGACCAATGGAAAAACAATAGTAGTAATCCGGAAACGAGCCAAAAAAGTAAAGAAAATGCTAATCAAGGCACAAATGGATTCACTATGCCTTCATTATCTCTTCCTAAAGGTGGAGGGTCTATTCGTAGCATAGGGGAGAAGTTTTCAACCAACCCTGCTACTGGAGCAGGAACGATATCAGTGCCTATTTTTACTAGTCCGGGGCGCTCAGGTTTTGATCCGAAACTTTCCATAGCATATAATTCAGGTTCTGGAAATGGACCATTCGGATTTGGCTGGGATTTATCACTTCCATCTGTTACACGTAAGACAGACAGGGGTTTACCAAAATATGACGATAATGCTGAGTCAGACATCTTTATTTTAAGCGGAGCAGAAGACTTAGTTCCCGTATTAGTTCAATATAATGATGATACTTGGGTTCGGAAATCTGATGCTAACAGTGTAGATGGTTTTGTAATCAACTATTATCGACCAAGAACAGAAGGACTATTTGCTAGAATCGAGAGATGGATGAATTTAATGACCGGAGAAATACATTGGCGTTCAATATCAAAAGATAATATTACTACTTTATATGGCAATACAGTAGAGAGTCGGATAACTGATCCTTCTGATAATAACCATATATTTGAATGGTTAATCTGTGAAACCTTTGATGACAAGGGCAATGCCATACTCTATCAATACAAGTCTGAGAACTCTGAAGGTATAAACGTAAATGAACTACATGAATATAACAGGAATGATAATATTCGTTCTGCCAATCTTTATCCATTGAGAATAAAATATGGCAACAGAATTCCTTACTATCCATACGATCACAGTCCACACGATAACGAGAACGACTCTCTTGCGATGAGAAATGACTGGATGTTTGAAGTAGTCTTTGATTATGGAGAAGGCTACTATTTTGAAAAAGCAGATAATAATAATATAATAAATGATAACGATGGCGCAACAATTGTTCTAGCGCGACATGATAACTCTGCAGGCAGCTTGAGTAGTTGGAATGTACGCCAAGACGAATTTTCCAGTTATAGATCTGGTTTTGAGATTAGAACATCACGTCTGTGTACAAGCATCAAAATGGTTCATCATTTTCCTACCGAGCTTGGAATAGATGACTATGTTGTAGGTTCCACAGATTTCGTTTACAATGAGAGTCCAATTGCAACATTCCTAACTGCAGTAACTCACTCAAGCTATCTTCTGAAAAAAGATAACATAAACGGTGATTCATATTTAAAGAAATATCTTCCCCCACTAGAATTTGAGTACAGCAAAGTACAGATACCACAGACGGAGGTTCACGAAATCGAGGATAGCTTTTTGGAGAATATCACATCGAGTATAGAAGGGGTACCAACAGCAGTACAAAATGGACAGAAGACTGAATATCTCCAATGGCTGGACCTAGACGGAGAGGGTTTGAGTGGAGTCCTTGCAGAATATGGAGGAGCATGGTTCTACAAACGTAACGTAAGTGGTGAAGGCAATGGTACAAACGATGGAGTGGGAGCAGGGCATGTAGATGGAACATCAAACATCAAGGCTATTTTTTCCCCAATAGAGCAAGTCAGATCAATTCCATCTCTTGTTGGTAGGTCAAATGATAAGAGATATCAACTGATGGATTTGGCTGGTGATGGCAAACTCGATATGGTTCGATTTGAAGCAGCTAGCACCGGGGAATCATCGTCTGGATTTTATGAACGTACTACTCATGAGCGCTGGGACTCTTTTGTACCTTTTGTCTCTAACCCAAATATCTCCTGGAATGATCCTAACCTAAGATTCATAGACCTTACTGGCGACGGACTCCCTGATATTTTGATAACAGAGAATCAAGCTTTCGTATACTACAGATCATTAGGACAGAAAGGGTACGAATATGGAGAGAGGATAAACAAGGCGTTAGATGAAGAGAAAGGTCCCATAGTTATTTTTGCAGATTCTACTCAGGCAATTTATCTTGCTGACATTTCTGGTGATGGCCTTACAGATATAGTGCGTATTAGAAATGGAGAGGTATGCTATTGGCCTAACTTGGGCTATGGGAATTTTGGCTCAAAGATAACCATGGGCAATTCACCATGGTTTGATTCACCTGACCAATTTGATCACCAAAGAATACGACTTGTTGATATTGATGGATCAGGAGTTACTGACATTATCTATCTAGGACGAGACCAGATATCTATGTACTTGAACCAGTCAGGAAACAGTTGGTCTGATGTTAAGACTGTAGACTATTTTCCTAGTGTTGACAATTTATCTTCTATCACAGCTATAGATCTTTTGGGAAATGGCACCGCGTGTCTTGTGTGGTCGTCCCCATTACCTGGTAATGCTAGAAGAAATATTCGTTATATCGAACTTACAGGTAGCATTAAGCCCCATCTTTTAACCTTAATAAAGAACAACCTGGGAGCGGAAACTAGAATATTCTATGTACCGTCAACAAGATTTTATTTGAAAGACAAATTGGCCGGAAAACCTTGGATTACCAAACTGCCTTTTCCAGTTCATGTAGTAGAAAGAGTTCTAGTTTACGATCGTATTAGTAAAAATAAGTTCGTTACCCAGTATCAGTATCATCATGGATTCTATGATGGAGTAGAGCGTAGTTTTAACGGCTTTGGTATGGTAGAACAAAAAGATACTCAAGAATTCGATGTCTTTAGGCAGAATGTAATCGACGCGAATGGGGATCCTACTATTGAGGAAGAGGATACAACTAATATTGACGAGGCTTCTCATGTGCCGCCAGTTCTAATTAAAACCTGGTTTCATACGGGTGCCTATATTGGAAGCGGACGTATATCAAGACACTTTGAGGATGAGTATTATCGTGAACCTGGTCTATCTGATGGCAACTTTGTTAACATGCTACTACCCGACACGGTTTTGCCTCTATCACTTACTGCACAGGAAGAAAGAGAAGCGTGCAGAGCTCTAAGGGGATCAGTACTACGAACTGAGATATATGGCCTAGATAACTCACCTTCAAGTCTTCATCCTTATGTTGTAACTGAAAATAATTATACTATAACCAAGCTTCAGGGTATTGCAGCTACCAATCAAAATGGAGTATTTTTGGTTTCTCCAAGGGAGACGATAACGTATCATTACGAGCGTAATCCATCAGATCCGCGTACCACTCACAATCTGGTAATAGAAACTGATGAGTTTGGGAACATGTGCAAGACTGTTAGCATAAGCTATGGTAGACGACAAACAGATCCAGAACTTTCTGACGATGATCAACAAAAGCAAAAACAATTACTGGTTACGTATTCAGAGAATGAGTATACAAGACTTTTGGTAGGAAACGACCTTATAGAAAATAAATATTCAAAATTGTTAGACATGTCGAATTTCTATCGGAGCCCAGTTACATATGAAAATAAGGTCTATGAACTTACTGGACTAGGATTCAATAATATAGATAACAACGGTACATATTTTGATTTCCAATCTGTGAAGGAGGCTGCTCGGTCAACAGCTATTCCTATTAATTATGAAGACGAGCCTTCTAACTATCAAGATATTTTTAAACGCCTTATTAAGCATACTCGTACTGTATTTCGAAAAGATGACCTTGATGATGTTTTGGATTTGGGACAGATTCAGCCTAGAGCCTTACCATCTCAGACTTTTGTGTTAGCATTTACACCAGGATTGATTACCAAGGTTTATGAGGATAAGGTAACTGACAATATGCTTTCAGATTCAGACAAGGGAAGATACGTTCACTTTCCTCAAACTGATTCTAACTGGTGGGTACCATCTTCTAAAATATTTTATTCGCCAAATGACAACGATCCAGGAAGCATAGAACTGGACTTTGCAAAGAAACATTTCTTTTTGCCTCACAGAGTAGAAGATCCTTTTGGTAATAATAACACCCTCAAATATGATGATAATGTCCTTATTTTATTGGAAACCCATGATCCTTTAGGTAATGCTGTGACCGTGGGAGAGCTAGATTACAGGTTGCTTCAGCCTTCCCTTATTACTGATCCCAACGGTAATAGATCAGCTGTTGCTTATGACATTCTAGGCTTTGTAGTGGGAACTGCGGTTATGGGTAAGGTAAGTGAGACAATTGGTGATTCATTGGAATTAGACCACTTTGAGCCCAATTTGAATTTGAATGAAATACTGAATGATGTGGAAAATCCGCTATTAGATCCTTATTCTATCATCAAAGGAGCTACCTCGCGCATGATTTATGATCTATTTCAATATAAACGGACTAGTAACACATCCGCCCCTATGCCTAGTATAATCCATACTATGATTCGTGAAACTCATGTTTCGGATCAGACTCAACAAAACCCACTTAGTAGGGTCCAGCACAGTTTTTCGTACTTTGATGGATTTGGACGTAAAATACAAGAGAAAATTCAAGCAGAATCTGTGAATGTGGATGGTGTCCATGAAGATAGATGGATTGGAAGTGGATGGATGATTTACAATAATAAAAGCGATCCTGTAGAGCAGTATGAGCCATTCTTCAGTGATACTCACAAATTTCAGTTCGCTAAACAAGTAGGTATAAGCCCTATTCTATTCTACGATCCTGTTGAGAGAGTCGTAGTAACACTTCATCCAAATAATACCTATCAAAAAACTATCTTCGATCCATGGCGTCAGAAGGTTTATGATGTAAATGATACTGTTATGTTAGATCCAAGGACAGATGAAGATGTTCGTCATTATATGAATAAATATTTTGATATACAACAAAATTGGCAGACGTGGCATTATGAACGCATCAGTGGCGGGCTGGGAACTGATGAACAAAATGCAGCAAAGAAAACAGAAGCTCATGCTGATACGCCTATGATGTCTTATCTTGATACTATGGGCCGCACTTTCTTGACTGTTGCCAATAATGCAGATGAGATTTACAAAACTCATGTCCGGCTGGATATTGAAGGTAACCAACGTGAAATAGTTGATACCAATGGAAGGATTATCATGCGCTATGAATACAGCGTATTAGGAAATCAAATTATGCAAACAGGCATGGATACAGGAACACGATGGGGCCTCAATAATGTAATGGGCAATCCAATTTTCTCGTGGGATAGTCGAGGCTTTCAAAGACGTATGACGCACGATAAATTACAACGCCCTGTAGAATTATTTATGACATCTATGCCATCTGGAACTGAATTTCTTGCTGAGAAAATTATGTATGGCGAATCAAAACTACCAAATCCAGAGATCACCAACCACAGATTGAAAATATTGGAAGTAAGGGATGCTGCTGGGATTATAGTAAATGAACTATATGATTTTAAAGGGAACCTTGTGGTTAGTAAACGTCAACTTCTGTCAGATTACAAAACCCAAGTTGACTGGTCACAGAACCCGGGGCTAGAAAATGAAATATTTAGTGGCAGCACACTCTACGATGCTCTAAATCGTCCAATACAGATTATCTTTCCACATAGCAGCGAAGGTGGAGGGAAGCTCAATGTGACCCAGCCGGTTTATGACGAAGCAAACTTGCTTGAACGCGTAGATGCTTGGTTGGAGTTAGATACTGAGCCTTCAGCTCTTCTTGACCCAAGCACAGCCACCCAACAATTTGTTAGAAATATTGATTATAATGCCAAAGGCCAACGCGAACTCATTGAATATGGCAATGGTGTTACTACCTTCTATCATTACGATGAGCGTACCTTCCGCCTGACGCACGTTCAGACACTACGTGGTGGTAATGAAAAATTGCAGGACTTGTTTTACTTTTATGATCCAGCTGGTAATATAGTCTATATACATGACGATGCTCAACAGTCCATTTTCTTCAATGGACGAGTTGTCAAGCCAGATGCTGATTACACATTTGACGCAATTTACCGCCTAATTCAGGCAATAGGCAGAGAACACATGGGACAAGCATCACAGCCTCAAAGCACATGGGATGACAAATTCCGTATCGGGCTGCCACATCCTAATGATGGACAGAAGATGCGGAATTACCTTGAAATTTACGAATATGATGGAGTTGGCAACATCTTAGGCGTGAAGCATATGATCCCTGATCCCAACAATATGAATAAGTGGACCGTTAACTGGATTCGCGAGTACAAATATGAAGAAACGAGTTTGATAGACTTAGGAAAGAACGGCAATCGTTTGAGCCGCACGGTTGTTCATCCTAATGCTCAGCAGCCTATAGTAGAACCATACACATATGATCAGCATGGTAACATGATTTCTATGCCACATCTTCAGGAGATGGATTGGAATTTCAAGGATCAGCTAAACCAAGTAGATTTGGGTGGCGGTGGAACTGCACACTATGTCTATGATACGAGCGGTCAACGGATACGTAAAGTACATAAGCATATAGGTGCTCTGATTGAAGAACGAATTTATCTTGGTAATTATGAGATTTATCGCAAACACAACGGTAACGGCGTAAAGTTGGAGAGGGAGACGTTGCACATCGTGGATGACAAACAACGGATCG
>JAICSL010000268.1 GCA_025936955.1 Nitrososphaeraceae archaeon | reverse complement strand
TCCATTAAGGGAAGGAGCAGACACGATGACTATGAGTTCTCACAAGACTCTTTGGGGTCCACAAGGTGGAATTATAGTTTCGTTGGAAAAACACTCTGAGAAAATTAAGAAGGCGGTCTTTCCGGGTAACACTAGCAGTCATCATTTGCATCATGTTGCAGGCAAAGCTATTGCATTAGCCGAATCGCTGGAATTTGGAAAAGATTATGCAAAACAAGTAATTAGAAATGCCAAGGCACTAGCAACAGTTCTAGCAGAATTCGGGTTTGGCGTTTTAGGTGAACAAAGAGGATATACTAGTTCCCACCAAATCGCAGTCGATGTTTCAAAGTTTGGTGATGGTGGCAGTATTGAAAATATTCTCGAAAAAGCCAATATAATTTTAAACAGACAATTGTTACCAGGAGATATTAAGGCAGGAAAGAACTACAGACATCCAAGTGGAGTGAGAATCGGAGTTCCTGAAACAACTAGATTAGGAATGAAAGAAAGTGATATGAAGGAGATAGGTCATTTCATAAAACGGGTAGTTATTGATAAACAGGATCCTATTCTGGTAGCAAAGGATGTTGCTGACTTTAGAAAACAATTTCAAAAAGTACAATATGCATTTGACAATGCGGTTGGCGCTTATGAGTATATAAGTTTGGTTGATTTTAAAAAAAATTGAGTGACTGAACTTTATAATCGAAAGCACGATAAGAAATTCAATTAAATTTATTTATTATCTGTATTAATGTATAAATTCCATCAAAGTTGACTGTTCCTTTTTCTCTTTCTTAAAGATGAAATTCAATTCCATGATTAAAGATTCTATTCTGCTATGCAGATAATCATTAATTTTGAATCTATTGCACATATTTGTTGCAATATTAATATATTTCTCGACTGAACCTCTAGTGACTGTCTGTAATAGCTCATTTTGGCATGCAATACACTTTCCTAAGAGAGGCATTCTACGATATTTTTCTCCACAATTACTACATCTAAAGGCCTGGGATGAATATGATCGCATGTTACCCATAATATCGGGTAAAATATGTGTTATAAGTACCATAGAAACAACCTCATCAGTATCTACTGCGTTAATTAGTTTTGCAGTAGCAATTTGCATTTCTAATTTTTCATTCATTGTTTCAAGTCTAGAATAGGCACTGCGCTGAACATTAGTTGTTAGATAATCAGTAGAATGTGTAAAAACATAGTTGAAAAATTGGTCTTCTTTTCCAATTCTATTTTTAACAATTTCTATTTTGGCTGCTAATGTTCCAGCTTTTGCCTGTTGCCATGTTGCTTCATAAAATTCAAGCGGATAAAAATGGCTAACATCAATGTTATGGGCTTGTCTTTGTACCTCGTGTGGTAATACAGTAGGTTGAATCAATAATGGCGCATCCATAAGCCCACCGATTTTATCAGGTAAAAAGTCATAGGAAAAGTTTAGAAAAGCATCCATTAATAACATTAATGAATCTGCATCACCGTCACAATCTCTACGTTTCGCAGAATGCCAAATAGGCGATGCCAAACATACTTGTGATTCTGTAAACCCAATGATTCTTCCTATAATTCCAACAGAAGTGTGTGGTGCCAAACCCACGATCAGGTGTCCTATCAGATCATCTATAGAAGATGCATTGTAAATTGGTTCACAGCCATATAATTTTACAAGTTCTTCATCGATAAATTTAGCCACATTCAATAAATGTTTAGCTGAATCTAGTGGTATTATTATATCCTGCATTAATAGCTCAGCTAACTGATCAGACGATACTAACTCTCTACCTAAATAATCTTTGGTGTAACCTAATTTTTTTAATTTATCTGGATCAGTCATTATCCATTTTGGTTTAAAGTGAGTAAGTGGTTCGTTAGTTGCATCAAATCGAATAGTTCCATCCTTGAAAGTATAAAGGCTATGTTTTTGTCGAAGTATTCCCTTCTCTAAAGGCTCAGCTGCCCTGTTTCTACTCATAAGAACTTTGACACCTTTTAGTGGCTCTGTAGCTTTAATGCCAAGTTTTTGTTGTGCGTCTTTAATTGCTACTTTTAGAGGATAGCTGACAGGTGAGTAAGTCCTTCCTTCTTTCCGACATCTATAGCAACTATTGTTATCTACGTCATTTGCGATCTCCTCTCTGCAAACTATGCATAGATTGTGCAAAGGAGTATCCCTGCTACATTGTGGGCAATGAGTGCCTACAGTTGGGATTTTACAATTATGACAAAATCTGTTTGCAATTTCTGTATAAAAGGAGTCTTCTTTTGCCGCTTTTAGAATATCACGTGTTATACCACCTTTAGATCCAATAGGAAACAATACATGAACAGGAGGTTTCATCTTACGTTCTGCAGCTTTCTCTGGACGTCCCACCCTTACTGCTATTGATGATGCAAATTTTGGTTTTATTTTGATTCCAGATATTTTTGAGATAAGTTCGATTGAATTTCTTATTTTATTATCACTTAATCCTTCAGACTTTGATAATATAGTTGGCAATAATATCAACGATTCAGAGAATAACAGATGTATTAGAGAATATATCTGATCACGATTATCAATTTCAATTATTCTACTTTCATTTTTCAATGAATGAAATACACCTAATCGTTCTAAAATATCTTTTAACCTTGTATTATCATTAGGTAACCAAAAAGAAGAATTAATGATTTCTCGTATTTTATTAACAGGATGTTGTCTATAGTGTAGTTTTTGTAGTCGCAGATCAATTATTTCTCTTAATAGTAAGACTTCTTCAATACTAACAGAATCCCAATAAAAAGAATATTTTGGATGAAGCGGAATATTGAATGTCCTGCTAATTTCAAATGCTTCCTCAACTGTCGGAAATGTAGTAAAGGGTTCCTTTGATAACTGAATTAGCCTTTCATTTATTTTCTCTGTACAATCAAGCGAAGACTTTAAGACTGAGTATAATTGTCTAGCCCAGATCTCTTCTACATAACTGGCAGGAAGCAGTTGAGCATTATTTTCAAGGAAATCACCATAACTTATTAAAATATCACCAAGATAAATTATTTTTTCAAGCTGTAGTCGTATATTTACTGCTTTTTCTAGTG
>JAICSL010000162.1 GCA_025936955.1 Nitrososphaeraceae archaeon | reverse complement strand
ATTTCTTAAGAGTTTCTGTGGCACCTTTTAGTGCTAATACCTCTGCACCCTCTATATCCATTTTCAAAACATCAGCCTTTTTGATGTTATTTTCCTTTAGAATATTATCAATTGTATCACTTTCAACTTGTATTGAGGATTGGTTATCATATTCCGCACTAATACTAAAGTCGTCAGTCAAAAGGCGATTGCTGCTTGTTACATGTCCATATAATTTTACAATACCTTTCCTATCCGACACGGCCTTATTAAGTGCAATAACCTTCGTGAAGCCGTTACAAGAAATATTACGACATAACGCTTTATAGTTACTGGGATTTGCCTCTATCGAAATTATTTCTATATGATTATTATATTCTGTTGCTGCTTTAAGAGTATAATAACCGACATTTGCGCCAAGATCAATAAATGTTTCTCCTCTTCTCATAACAAGATGAGGCTGCAGCTCTATTTCGCGTTTCTTAAATAAGAGATCAAAATCAGCAGTTTTTTTCCTTGGAATCGCTTTAATTCCGTTTGCACTAATCGGGCGTTCTAATAGTAGAAAGTCTCCTAGATTTATGTGATTTGTTTCCAGATATTCATTACGTTTATTCTTTCCCATTCTTATACGCAGTATTATTCTATATCCTCTGTATAGCCATCTAGCGATAGAAATCTGGAAATTCATTTGTCGTTATATATTCAACGAATTGCGAGGTATTATAAAACTTATTACTTCTAATTTTATCCTCAGTAAGGCTTCTAAACATAAATATCTTGCATCAAAAAGTCGGTTGATAGTATTGTAGGAGTATGAATAATTGATTTACTGAACTAGATTAGAGTTATGTCGGATTTTAATTTGTATTTTCTAGAAATTGTTTTATATCAAATAGTTTCAAAAATATGCGTTAGTATGACTGATGCACTACTCCCAGATCATGCTGGAGTAACAATTAGAAACACACGTCCAGATGATATCCCGAAAATAATAGATTTACAAAAAGAATCTTTTCCATACCTTGCTAGGTATGGTAACATATGTCGTCAAGAAGAACTTGAAATTCATCTTCGAATTTTTCCCGGTGGACAATTAGTCGCTGTTGAACCTGATGGCTTTGTGGTGGGTTCTGCAAGTACTCTTATAGTTTCTATTACTCCAGAATATGCGGACCATACATGGAAAGAAATTACTGCAAATGGTATGTTTACGAACCATAATCCAAAAGGTGACAGCATCTATGGAGCTGATATTTCTACTCATCCAAAATTCAGACATGAAGGAATAGGCAAAATGTTGTATGATGCGAGGAAGGAGTTAGTTATTAAATTGAATTTGCGAAGAATGATAGGAGGAGGTAGACTATTTAACTATTGCGAATATGCAAACAAAATGTCTGCGTTAGAATATGCACAAAGAGTAATCAGAGGAGAGTTAAGAGATCCCGTCCTATCATTTGAATTAGACAACGGATTTAAGTTCGTCAAGATCCTTACTAATTACCTAGATGATGTTCGCTCTTTAAACTATGCTAGTTTTATAGAATGGCTTAATCCAAACAATGAAAATCCTTTCCATTAATATAGGACTTCCACGGGAAGTAACTTTTAATGGACAGACAGTTACAACTGGAATTTTTAAACAACCAGTTGATAGGCGGATATATCTAAGAAAACTCAACCTTGAAGGCGACAAACAAGCAGATTTGACTGTTCATGGAGGATTAGAGAAAGCTGTTTATGCATATCCCGCGGAACACTATGAATACTGGAGAGAAGAATTACCAGATATGAGTATTCCTTACGGCATGTTCGGTGAAAATTTCACTACAAGAGGATTATTAGAAGAACATATTAACATTGGCGACTCATTCGAGATCGGGTCAGCTAGATTAATGGTTACGCAGCCACGTATGCCATGCTATAAATTGGGAATAAAATTTGGACGAATGGATATAGTGAGACAGTTTCTGGCTAGTGGTCGTCCAGGGATTTACTTCAAGGTATTACGGGAAGGAGAGGTTGGAGTTGAGGATGAGATAAAACTCATAAAACGAGACAAAAACAGTGTTACTGTTAAAGATATCGCACGAATATACATAGACGATAAGGAAGATATTGAAACAATGAAACGCGCTATAATGGTCAAGGCATTGGCCAAAGGGTTTAGAGAACACTTCCGGCAACAGATTGAGAGGACTGGTAGATAAATAACAGATTAATAGATAGTTGAAAATGCAACACCATTAGAGTAGTTGATGTTGGGATGAGATTGTAGAATGTTAATTTTATTAGATAGATACGATGAATATTGAATTACAAATCTAAAACCATCCTCTGAGGATTTTTCGTTTACTGATACTAATTCTGTATTGTTTGGTTTGTATTTCTATTATCCTTCCTTCATTCTCATTTTTCAATCACTAACGATATCTCTTTATTATATTTTAGTGGTTTCGAAATTGCTATTTAACGAATATCCACAATTATAGCGTTCCAGTTGAATCTCTTTTTCTCAATATAATATTTACATCACTATAATTATCAGTCATTTCTTTCTCTGGCCTAAATATGCCATAATCATCTCATCCAGTTCCACCTCATTTATTTTGTTTAATTCAGCATTTAACCACCTGGCGTCTTTGTCAAGAAATGTTTTTTTCCATTCTTGTAAAATTGATTCGGTGGTTGCTTTATTTATTGTTGCCAATCGATCCAAATCTTTTTCTAGTAAGCTTCCAATTTCTTTCTTCCTCTTCATTTATTATTCACAACTGATATTTCAAGCGCCATTGATATTCTTAATAACTCCTATCTATATAATTCTGCTTTCACACTTAACATTGCAATTTTAGATCTAGTGCAAGCATTTCTCTGTTTACTTTTATCAAAAAGTTTCCTGTTAGCCAATCACTTTAAGTATTATAATTATCAGATCGATACTAAGTAGCGAATAGTATGAACTCTGCTATGTTATTTTTGCGAGTTGGTAGAATTAGAGCTGATTCTGTCCATTTTGCGTAGCCAATTCAAATTTTCCTCTAGATAGTTTTCTTTTCCTTTAATATCGAGTAGGGCAATCATCCTTAATATCTCGACTGCCTTTTGCGGGTGATAATATTTGTTTACTAAAATTCGAAACTCCAGAAGTTTTGCCTGTCTTCCTACTAAATTCCCCAATTGATCAGGTGGAATATCAGGTGATTCCTGCCACCAGTCTGTCTTTCGCTGCGACCTATCGAATCTATGCCATTTATTATTGTCAGATCGCTGTTGTGGCTCACTGCCGATGCCTAATTGATCACTTGTATTATCTCGAATATTTTTGTTCAAAAAATCGATATTATCTTCAGCACTATTATTGTAAGTAGGTGGTAATAAATTATCCTTTTTATTAAGTCGATATAAAGAAGGGTCATTTATTGAAAATTCCCGGTTTATCCTTCCAATTATATAATCGAATGGACGAACAATCTTTGCAAGCCCAAAGTGGAGAGCGTTATTGTGCCGCTTTGCGCTTGCTTTCCGCGTGAGGCCTCGGCCACAAGTTCCACATACCCAGTTATGTTTTGTAGTCATATTCATGAATAACATCTTTATCGTCTTTCTTTTTAAATGCTGACCTTTTTCATCTAGAATTAATTTCACCGGTGTTGCACAGTGTTGCACAGTGTATTTACGATATGAAATTAGTGATAAAAAATTTCTCAAGTCAAATTAAACTGAATGTATTAGAACTTAGAAACACTGAATATATCTATGCTTGAAATCTGAACGGAATAACATCCTTATCAGGGATTTCTGAATCTCATAAACTTGACACCACCAGATTAAATCTAGTTATTTTGAAACATAGTTAACGAATCCATATCACAAACGAATTCAACAATATTTATAACACCTGTTTCATCTCATTTTCTTCTGGTTTACTATATATTATTTAAGTAGCTGATACTTCTATCCGAAGAGAGAGGAAACAAGACAGAAAATATGCAAGAGATTCTAGAACGGTATAAGAACAATCCCATATTACTTCCAGATACTTCTAGATGGTGGGAATCCAAAGCAGTCTTTAACTGTACCGTTTTAAGTGATGGTAACATAGTTCACATGTTGTATAGAGCAGTAGGAGAATATGAAAAATACATTTCAAGAATTGGATATGCCTCTAGTACAGACGGTTATTCTTTTAATAAGAGAAAGGAGACGGCGTTGGAGCCTAAAGAAGAATATGAAAAATATGGATTAGAGGATCCTAGATTAGTAGAAATTGACCATCAAACATATGTTAGTTATGTAGTACTCTCAAATTATGCAAACTTACGGCCTACAGCCTCAACTGCCTTGGCAACCACAACAGATTTTAATGAATACATAAGACTGGGAATTGTCACTAGCAAAGAGTCAGACAATAAAGATGTAGTTCTCTTTTCAGAAAATGTAAACCAACAATCATCAAACAACAACAAAGCAGAAAATACAAAGTATTTATTTTTACATAGACCTAGTAGTTGGATTGGTCCACGATATGGAGTTGATAAACCCAGTATATGGATAGGCGAAGGCAATTCTTTAACAGATTTTGGAAAACATATACTCCTAATTAAACCCGAGCAACACTGGGAAATGTTAAAGGTAGGAGCTGGACCTCCTCCCATAAAGACAAAACGTGGCTGGCTTTTGATATATCACGGGGTCAGCAAAGACCATGTTTATAGTGCTGGAGCTGCACTTCTCGACTTGAAGGAACCCAGCAAAGTATTGGGAAGAACAAAAAAACCAATTTTAGAGCCAAAGGAACCATATGAGAAAAATGGGGATGTCAACAATGTAGTTTTCCCGACAGGTGCATGCATCATCGACAGAAAGCTATTTGTTTATTATGGAGCCGCCGACAAAGTGTGCTGCCTCGCTACAGCTGACTTAGAGAATTTACTAGAACATAT
>JAICSL010000305.1 GCA_025936955.1 Nitrososphaeraceae archaeon | reverse complement strand
CGTAGTAATGCGGCGTGATAGAATAATCGATGGAATTGTTTTTGGCAGATCTACATTCAAAGGAAATGATTCAACTGAAGGTATTTTATCGATGTTCATGTCATTACACAGAAATGATGTAAATTGCATAATGCTTGGTGGAATAGTTATTAGTATGTATAATATTATTGACGGCGAACATATTAGACGAATAACTGGAATTCCCGTGATAGCAATAACATTTGAAGATTCAAAAGGTCTGGAAGATAGTATTCGGTATCATTTTCCATATACCTATGATTCAAAACTAGAACAATATGCTAAAATAGGAAAAAGGGTTCAAGTCACATTAAAGACAGGCAAATCATTATTTATACGCTATTGGGGATTAACTCAAAAACAAGCTAACCTAATACTTGATTACTTCACCTTTCAAGGTTCAGTACCGGAACCTATCAGAATAGCGAAACATGTAGCCCGGGCGTATATATGAACTTCATAGTAATACAATTACTGAAAAGAATGTTGTATTATTGATTAATTAAATATTAGAATAACAGTTATAGTTACGAATGAGTTTGTCTAATAAAAAAGCCCCACACTCAACATTAAAAAGCCCGATCATTGTTCGATAGATAGTGTAAACAGTCATGATGAGCTTTTCAGAATTGGAGGAATATGATCGGGATATTAGATATGTAAATAAAAATATCCTGATCACTAGAATTGCATGTTTCCATTTTCGTTATCATAGATTACTAAATAATATTAGTTTTTTGTTAAACGCATTTCAAAGAAATGGTGTCTTCTAGTGTCATTACTAAATTATTTTCCACATCCTGTAATGAGAAATAACCAACAGAAAGCACTCTTAGAGATAGAGCAAGCATTAAAATCTGGATTTAAATGTATATTTTTAGAAGCACCTACGGGATTTGGAAAAAGTCCAGTAGCTATAGCATTGGCAAGGTATCTTGGAAGCTCGCACATATGTACCGCTACAAAGGATTTGCAAACTCAATATAACAAAGATTTCCCTTTTATTCGCGAAGTCAAAGGAAAAGGAAATTTTCCATGTGTTGTGAAGGAGGATATGGGTCTCAACGAAACTTGTGACTATGGTCCTTGTGTAAAAAATGACAGTTATGATTGTATTTACAAAACTAGACTAACTGATTACAGAGTTGAAGGCGAAGGCACAAAATTTGAAACAGTGGAATTGAGTAGTTTTGCCAAGAATAGATATCACCAAAAGATGAAATCATACTCTGCGATCATAGAACGTGATTGGGAACCTTGTCATTATTATCATCAAAAGTGGATTGCAGCTAGATCAAGTCATACAATCTATAATTATAAATATTTTTTATCAGATCTTTTCTTTTCCAACAATATACAAAAGAGAAATCTGCTAGTATTAGATGAGACTCATACCGCTGAGTCTGAAGTAGCAGATTTTAGAAGTTTTACAGTTTATAAGAATACACTTACACATCTCATTCCAAAATTGCAGATTCCAGACAGGAATGAGTATGATATAGAAACGTGGATGGAATTTGGGATTGCGTTAAGGGAGGAGCTTCGTCGTTTTATTGATAAAGCAGCTATCATATTAGAAAACAATAAATCACACGAACAATTTACTGAGAAAAATCTTATTGATGCCTTAATAAAAGAAAAGAATCTCTCAGCTGTAATATTAGAGATGAAATCTAACAAAAACAATTGGCTCGTAACAAATGTAGAAAAAAATATTAGCAATCAAACTCAGAAAGTAGTACTTACACCATTGGATGTTTCGAGCTACTTCACTGATATTCTAGATATGGGATCAATATCTCTGCTTATGAGTGCAACAATTCTCAATAAAGAATACTTATGCAAAGTTGTAGGTCTGAAACCAGATAGTGTAAAATTTGTTCGAATTCACGAGTCAGATTTTCCAATTAAGAATAGGCCTATATATTTAATGAATATAGCGTGGCTGAATGCTAGATCAATGAATCAAAGTTTACCTGCCCTCGCAAAGGCGGTCAACAACATTATGAGTATCCATAAAAATGAAAAAGGCATCATACATACTACCTCATATTCTCAGATACAATATATCAAAGAGAATGTAAGTAAGGAAAATGCAGTTAGACTTATCGAAACTGGCTCAAAATTAGATCGTATCAAGATAATACAAAAACATTCTCAGAGCACAACACCTACGGTGTTGATATCTCCTTCGTTATATTTAGGAGTAGACCTAAAAGAGGACCTTTCCCGATTCCAAATTATTGTAAAAGTGCCTTATCCCGATCTTACAGATAGAAAGACATACGTAATGAAGCAAAGAGATCCAGAATGGTATACTTGGAATACCATTCTAAGACTGGTTCAGGCATATGGTAGAAGTATCAGGAGCAAAGACGATTTTGCAAATACATATGTACTTGATAGCAGCATTTCATACCTACTAAAAGATGCAAATAAAATGTTACCAAAATGGTTTTCTGATGCCATAATACAAAGATAGATTGAATTGCCTACGAATCAACTCACCGAATAATGTCATTTATTAAATGCATATTCTTTAAATACAATAAACATTTTCTTTATATTTTAAATTCCGATCAACATTTAATTTATGGAATTGTAATCATAGTATTCTATGGCAGTTGATGATATGCTATTTCGTATAAGTGAACTCAATG
>JAICSL010000298.1 GCA_025936955.1 Nitrososphaeraceae archaeon | reverse complement strand
GACGTATATAGAGATAAGTATTCCAATAGTATTTGATACCTTTCATCATGAATGATTAAATGACAAGAAGAGATAATAGTTACATCAATATCTTCCTCAAATATAAGGAAACTCTCTTTGGAAGGATTCCAATCATAGGCTATAGCAGTCAAAGCAAAGTGGAAAGAAAAAGAAAGTGATCAAAGACCATAAGTTTCTTGATAGTGAGTTATTGTTGTATCAGCATATGAAACATCTCTTTAGATGATAAACAAATACATGAACAGACAGCTATAAAATGACACGAGTAGAAAGAAGAAAATTCTAGTGCCAGTTCTTCCTAGATGGAATGGTTATTTGGTAAATCCTTTCACAGTATCCATAAATAATCGGATTGCTTTAATCTCAAAAGGATCTTGAAATGCCAAAAAAAACTGATCTATTCCTGCATCAATATATTTTCTAACCTGTTGTGCGACATCATCAGGTTTACCTATGAGCGAATGTTTTAGCAACTGACTTAGTACGGCAGGTCCCCTCTCCATCGCAAATAACCTTTTTTTATATTCTAGTTCAGAATCAGAATTTGCAATTATCACATCTAATTCAATTGATTTGATAAATGCATTCTTTCTATTTTTCTTATCCATATTAACAATATCTTCAAATTCTGAATTAATATAAGCAAACTGTTCAGGTGAAAGATAAGAAGATTCCCATATATCAGAATGTTTTGCAGCCAATTGCATCATTTTCCTTCTCTTGGCCGCTACTGTAATGGGTATAGGGATACTGGGATTTTTTAGTTTAGATCCTTTAACTGTAAAATATTTTCCACTAAAATAAACCTCTGGTTTACTCCAAAGTAATCTTAGAAGATCAAGACCCTCGTCAAGTAATGAAATTCGTTCTTCTACATTAGGATAGTCTATTCCAAATGGATACCACCATTGTGTTGCATAGCTATGAATTGCTCCAGCACCAGTTCTAAATTCTAATCTTCCGTTTGATATTTCCTGTAGTGTAGCAGATTGTTTAGCAAGTAATGCAATATTTCTATATTGAGGAATAAGATAAGTTATGACTGGCCCTAACTTTATCGTCTCTGTGATGGCAGATAAATTAGATATTATACTCCAACAATCCAGATCTATTTCTGATAATGATTCTCCATAATAGAATCCGTAATATCCTAATTCTTCAGCTAATATACAGGTATTTTTTATCTTCTTATAATCATTACCCCAAACTTCTAGGCAAAATCGCATATTATTTCTAGGATTGATTTGGCGAGTATATAAAAAATAAAAAGAATGATGCCCAAAGAGTTCTCATATTCATCATATAGGGTTGGTTCGTATGGTTTTATTATATTATTCAGCATGTAATTGGGAATATAGATAATGGCAACAAATCAGAGATTGATGAATGATCTACTAGTTCTCTTTTTATTTTTGAAATTTCTTCTCTATTATTGTCTATGAGAATTAGAATAAGATCTTCTTTCGTTTCTTACAAAATCATCAAACTTTTCTTTTATCTCTTCTCTCTTTCCTTCCGGAATTTCATAGTACACAATTATTTGTATAAAGTCATTTGCAAGGATATGTGATTGAGAACCATGAGTTTTACCGTTATATTCTTTGATCAAATCAGCTAATACTCCATATTGTTTTGTTATTGTATCGGTTGATGTACCCTATAATATTTCTAAAGAGTTGTCCACTAATTGTTTGACGTTGTTATTACTGTTAGATTTGAAAGTCTATGATTTCTTGTTGTAGTTGTAATTATGATATGTTGTTGGCTTTAGCATAGTAATCTCATTATTACTATTAGCTGGCGTTATCTTCAATTCAAAACAAGTGATTATTTACTAACATATATTAAAATACTCGCTAAGGATCTCTATCCCGGTCTATTGGCGTAGGCTCTGGATTAAATGGAAAATAGATGCCTGATTTGACATGATTTTCTATTGCTATCATATTATTATTATCTTTATTATTCGGTATATCTTTCTGTTTTTAGGTATTAACTTTTGTAATCTTAATAATATTAATTGAGATGAAAAGCCCAAATAGCTTAATAACTTGGCATTCTCTCTTATGCTTGCAGCCAACTTTGTAAGCGTATCGGGATCCGCTTGTTAGCCCTTCTCTGATTAGGCCATGAATCGCCTGATCACATGCTTTTGTGATATTATATCTCTTGTATTCTTCTGCGATAATGCCATATCAGCTCATGATTTGAGAATTGGTCAAGTCATTGAGATGCATCGATCTATTGCTGTATTGCTACATTTTCACCATCCTAAATGCGATTTCATTCACATATCTACCTAATCTTTTACTATATATTTCTCTAATCTGGTTGTTAGAAACCTAATGGACTATACTCATGTATACAGTCCATATTACATTCCTTTCACTATAAGTAAAGTCTTTGGAACCAGAAGGTTTACCCATCTTAAAAGCCATAATATTATAATATATGATACCTTCTGTGGTATTAAAAATATATTCTTCCCGTATGCCTCTCGCTTACAGTATCCAGTAAAACAATACCCTTATGTGTATTGCCCAGAATCAAATAAAGTTTTATTCATTTTCCTTTTTGTAAAGTATTGATTTTTTTGGCTTACTGCTAATATTATTCGTATATACTTATACATCAGTTAATATCCTTGCAGATATATCAAAGAATCCCAATTGTCCTGGCATTGATATTGGTCTATTCAATTTCTTTCCGTTCTTCAACAGAAAACCATATTTTGGTTTAGAAAACTTTCTGCTAAAATGGTGTTC
>JAICSL010000374.1 GCA_025936955.1 Nitrososphaeraceae archaeon | reverse complement strand
TCGTTTCTTCTTCCGTTCTAACAGGCTCTCCTTTTTTTATAGTAAAAAATAACGATAATATGATTGATTCTACAACGTCAAATATAATTAAGGCATTAATAGGAGAAGATGGTGAAAGAAAGTGATTTCTCTTGAATCTTTGATTATGCAGATTCCTGGCTTGGCTCCTCACTATACTCAACATCCAATTTTTCCGAACATGTTTACTGCTATGATTTTCGCTGCCTTGATTTCGATAGGATTAAACTTTGCAATGGCAATACTGCGTAAGAAAACAACTGATATACAAAAGATGAGCAGGATTATGAAAGAAACAAATGAATGGCGTAAACAATATACTGCAGCTATCAGAAAGCAAGACAAGAAACTTATAGAAGAATTAAAAAAGAAGCAAGCATATGTCAATAAGATGTCGATGGAAATGCAGCAGCAACAAATGAGACCTATGCTAATCTATATGCTCCCGTCTTTTATGCTATGGATTTTTGTGTTCCCTTCGATTTTCGGTTCAACAGTAGCTATCTCGCCTTTACATATCCCGTGGATAATGTGTAATGAAGAAAACGTAAAAAAAGATAGTCAGCAAATACAAAATCAAACCGGGAATTCTCATTCTGTACCATCAAGCGGATGTATTGTTCCAGGGCAAGTATTTCTCTGGGGATGGTTTCTCATTACTTCGTTTGCTTTTAGCGGGATAATATCAAAGATAACTGGGACTTCTATGCCTAGCTTGACGTCTACTTGACATAAAATATAAAATAATGCAAATGAATAGAAGTGTTGGGGAATAATAAGAGTAAACCGAGTATTGTTATCTCTGGCTGGCCTGCAGTAGGAAAAACAACCATTGCAAGAGAACTAGCAAACGAGTTTGGTTTCAAAATGTATAACGGTGGAGACATATTGAAAATGATAGCAGGACAGAGAGGGTATGTAGTTTCAGGGAAGGAATGGTGGGATAATACAGAAGAATCAAAAAAATTCATGTCTGAAAGAAAACTGAATTTAACTTTTGACAGGCAAGTCGATAAGAAGCTTGTTAATATTGCTAAGAAAGGAAATGTTGTCATTACTAGTTATACTCTTCCATGGCTGATAAAAGATTCAATAAAAGTGTGGCTTAAAGGATCTTATAAAAGCAGAGCAATGAGGATGGCTACTCGTGATAATATGAGCATATCAGAGGCTAAGAAGATCATTTCCTCACGAGATGAAGAGAATGAAAAAATATATCGTAATCTATATGGTTTCAATTTTGGCGAAGATCTTTGCGTCTTTGATTTTATTCTAAATACGGATTTGTTAAATCTAGATTCGTTGATCAATATTTCAAAGAATATAATAAAGGACATCTTAACCTAAAAATAGTAGAGAATTTATAGCAACGTACAAAGACATTATAATTACAATTGATTCTTCCTCAGCTTCAGAATCTAATTAAAGTAGATGATGATAACACAGATGAAAAGTATGGACACTATCCTGATAAAAGACCTTTAAAAACTCTTCTCGACTATGGACTTATTGCAGTCGACAAACCTCCCGGCCCTACTAGCCATGAGGTCGTAGCATGGGTCAAGAAAATATTGGAAATTGAAAAAGCTGGTCATAGTGGTACATTGGACCCAGGAGCAACGGGTATCCTACCTTTAGGACTTGGAGAGGGAACCAAAGCATTGTCAGTACTATTGTTGGGTCCAAAAGAGTATTACGCCTTAGGGCGGCTACACTCTCACATTTCAGAAGAAAAACTTACTTCAATAATCAAGGAATTTACAGGGGATATTTATCAGAAGCCCCCTCAACGTTCTTCAGTCAGAAGGGCTACTCGAATTAGGCGAATTTATGGATTACAGCTGCTTGAACAGTTTGATCGCCTTATACTACTAGAGGTTCTCTGACAAGCAGTTACTTTTATAAGGAATATCAT
>JAICSL010000191.1 GCA_025936955.1 Nitrososphaeraceae archaeon | reverse complement strand
CTTACTGTTCAAGAAAAAGGTATAGGGAGAATTGATAATAACGTAGTTAATTTTCTTAGTGCAATATTGGGAGCTCTAATATCTGCCAGCTTTATTATCATTTACAGATGATTATTTTTTGCAGAATATTATTAATTTATGTAATTAATATATCTCTGAGAGAATCAAATTGATAGATCACTCAAATAATTATCGAATTTATATATCTGTAGCTCTGCTGCTCAACTATTATTGATACTGAGAAAAACAGAATAGATAGAAAAATTAATTACAAATACGTCACTAAACTCTGAACTAAAAAGATGTACGTGAATGTCTATAGTATGATTAGCAAAAACTATATCTTATTAACTGATGATAAATATTGATACTAAAAAATGCAAGAGATTTACAAAATAGCTGTGGTACAGATGCGGTCTTCAGAAGATAAATATGAAAATTTAAAATTATCTACAGATCTTGTCAAAGAATCAGCAAAAAAGAAGGCAAGTTTAATATGCTTTCCTGAATTTCAGATGGCCTTTTCACCTATCCATCAATCTTCAGATGAACTGTCAAAGTTGGCTGAACCTATAAAGAATGGGAATTTTATATCTGTGTTGTCTAGATCTGCAAAACAAGAAAAGATCGATATCGTAGCAACAATATATGAAAAAAGTAACATTAATAACAATAAAAACCGTGTATATGATACAACGGTAATCATAAACCGGAAAGGTAGAATATCTTTAGTTTACCGTAAATTGCATCTATATGATGCTCTGGGTTATAGAGAATCAGATAATCTTTTGCCAGGTAGGACGATCGAAAAACCTGCGAAGACATTAATTGGGAATATTGGAATTATGATGTGTTATGATGTACGGTTCCCTGAAATGTCTCGTATTTTAGCAGTAAATGGTGCTGATATTTTAATAGCTCCCTCAGCATGGGTTCATGGGATTATGAAGGAAGAACACTGGCAAATAATGTTAAAAGCAAGAGCCATTGAAAATGGGTCTTACATAATAGCACCAAATCAAGTTGGAAATGTTTACTCTGGAAGAACTATGGTTGTAGATCCTTTTGGAATAGTTCTCTTGGATATGGGAAACAGAGAAGGTATGGAAATCGTTGAGATTGATAAATCTAGGGTCAAAAACATACGGGAAATACTTCCTCTTTTAAAAAATCGACGAATTGATGTATATAGAGATAACATTCGTGTATTTAGTTAGACTATTTTCTTATTGTCTCTAGAAAGATTTATTGACCTTTTTTTGTATCTTCTACTGCAGCAGAACATTGAATTATTGCCAAGAATATTCCTACAACAGGTAGATTTTAAGTTAATTTCTCGAGTTTACTTTATTATTGGTAATTTGGATAGATTACATAATCCCAAAAACCACTTTTGCTCCTTCATTTGGTATAAATGGTTTATACATAGACTGTTACCTAGTTATGCCTATTGATAGTTTATAGTGATTTAGATATCTACCTCTATAGATTGTGAAATACTCGAATTATTATATTGAGCAGAAAAAGATGTGGCAACCTTAACCATTACTTATTTAGTCATGTAATATGCTTAAAAATTAGTAAATGGTTTTTGTTTTTGCCAAACTTCTGAAATTCCATTTGTTTTGTCGATCGCAAATCATGTGCTAGATATAGATCTGTTTTATATTAACAACTAACCTATATAAATAGCCGCATGAATATTGCCAGATACCTTATAGTAAGATAACCTCTGCATGCGCTCCACTAGGTGTTCTTTCTCAACTACCTCATGGTGTTTTATGTTGCATGCATTTCAAGCTTTTCAATATGATGTAGCGTGATAGTTATCTTTCTTGTTTCAGTGAATAAGGCCTTAGATTTACCAATAAAATGGACTATTCTATATGTTGCTTGTCTAACGTTTTTATATGTAAAAATCTATTTTTTAGCAATGATAAACAAGGTCTGTGTTCTGGGTGCAGGCAGTACTAAATATGGTAAACTCGATGAAGGTATTGTCGAGATCGCACTAAATGCATCGAAGGAGGCTATATCGTCGGCTGGAATCACTCCAAAGGATATTCAGGCAGGATATATCTCAAATGTATTTGGGGTTGCTGATAAGCAAGTTCATATGGCCCCCGTTATCATGAGTAATCTAGGTATACCTTATGTTCCAGGACTTACAATTGAATCTGCATGTGGTTCAGGCTCTGTAATGCTTAGAGAGGCATATGCAAATATTGCTGCGGGTTTTTACGATTGTGTTCTATCTTTGGGTGTTGAGAAAGTAACACATGTCGGAACACTTCAGAGTACTACTTTGTTCTCTTATTGTTCTGATTTCTTTTATGAAGGAGGAAGTGGTGCATCATTTCCTGGATTGTTCGCTACAATAGCAAGATCTTATATGAATACTTTCAAAGCTACCGAAGAAGATCTTGCTCATGTCGCAGTAAAGAATCATGAGAATGGACTTCTTAATCCCAAGGCTCACGTCAGAAAAAAGATTACAGTTGATGATGTGTTAAATTCTCCAATGGTAGCTTCGCCCTTAAAACTTTATGATTGTTGTCCCTTCTCTGATGGTGCTTCTGCGGTTATACTCTGTAATGAAGAGTTTGCTAAAAAGAGTGGAAGACAATATGTGGAAATTATCGGTTCAGGAAGAGGAGCTTCACCGGCCGCAGTTCAGGGACGCGAAGATATTACTACAATTCCAAGCACAATAGCTGCTGCCAAACAAGCATATGCAATGGCTGGGATTACCCCAAAGGACATTGATTTTGCGGAAGTTCATGATTGCTTTACTATAGCCGAAATTATTGATATAGAAGATCTTGGTTTCTTCCCAAAAGGAACCGCTGCTAGTGCTGTAACTGAGGGAGCAACTCGTAGAAATGGTGCAATTCCAATTAATCCTTCAGGTGGATTGAAATCAAAAGGTCATCCAATTGGAGCCACGGGTGTAGGTCAGGTAGTAGAAGTTTTCGAACAATTCACTGGTAATGCTAAGGACAGGACAATTAAAGACGCAGAAATTGCTCTAACACATAACTTTGGAGCTACTGGAGCAAGTGCAGCAGTTCATATTTTTAAAAAGGTGAAATAGAACAAATTGTCAGAGACAAAGCAACATCAACAATCCTTGGTCTCACAAAAGTTTATTGCCTCTGCCAAGATTGGAAAGATACTTGCCAATAGATGTTTAAATTGTGGTTTTACTATGCTCGAAACAATATACTTCTGCGAAAAATGCTTCAGCAGTACGTTTCAACATGTTGAATTTGATGGTGTCGGCAAAGTTGTAACTTTTACGATTCAAGCTGTGACACCAGAAGGATTTGAAGATGTAGGCTCCTACGCGTGGGTAGTTTTCAAAATGGATAATGCTTCTTTCAGAGTATCTGGTTTTCTTCCTGGGATAGTAACGCCTGCAGATCTACCAATAGGATCAAGAGTCAGAGTGTCTGATTATGATCCAAAGCATGGTCTTCTATTGAAAAAAATCTAAACTTGCTCGAAATAACAGTTGGATGTTTCTCTGCTTATAATTTTGAAAAATTATGATCTTTCTACTACGTACTAACGATCTGATGCTTGAATAGCTAAGACGCTTGAAGGGTTGGGATAGTGACCATTCATAACGACCAACAGACTACTTTAGATTTGTCCTACTAACGATCGATGATGATCTTTATAATGTATAAATCTGTAATTTACCAAGAAATTTGTAGCTTAACTTTAGCGTATCTTTTAGTATATAGAGTTTAACATTGGATCTTAATCTTTTTGTATAATTAACTGAATAAGTATGCAAAAGCATCAGCAGTTCAAAAGCGATCTATTTAATGCTAATAATATAATACAAAACCAGCTCTGCCAGTTAAGGATGCTTGATAAAAAATTTAGTACTATGGATGGAGAACTGCGCTTTCAAGTTTCTAATAATATAAGGATCGGCAATAATGCTCGCGCAAAAGCTATTGCAAACGAGTTAGCTAATGTTAGACGTGTTCAACGAACTATGCAGAATATGAGTATTGCGCTTGAAGTGATCATACTTCGCTTCGCTACAATTAGTCAGTTCGCAACCATTATGGAAACAATTTATCCAACGATTGATATAATCAAAGGTATCCAAAAAGATATTTCACATGTAATTCCCAATGCCAATACTGCGCTCGTAGAAATGAATTCTCTTACCTCTGAAATTCTAGCCGAGTCGAACATTAAGTTAGATGCGTGTAAAATTCAAACGCCAGTAGATAAGGATGCTCTTTCAATACTAAATGAAATTGAAGGATCATTAGAAGAGGAAACAAAAATGAAACTGCCTGATATACCAACTACCGTTTCAATTAATCTGAGAGACAAAGTGGCGAAACAAATTGTAGAAGAAAAAAGAATAATGATAGAAGGCTAAATTTGTTGACCCATTTAGTTAATT
>JAICSL010000390.1 GCA_025936955.1 Nitrososphaeraceae archaeon | reverse complement strand
TTATACCCATTCTTATTGGAAAAAAGCTATTCTTTAAGGTTGACAATGTTAGCAAGTCAGTATTCACTATATATAGGGAATAGATAATAGCAAGAAGACGTAGAATAAAGTATGGTTCAAATTCTATATCAGGATTTGGAGAAATCCGATACAGACTATTATTATATAGGTATACCAAAAGACTGGTCTGGTGCAACGGGGAGTAAAGATAATGTAACTGTAATCATTGATGATGTATGTGTAATTGTTCCTCAGACTATTGCTGGAGCAACAGGAGAATTGATAGTTTTGAGACTACTCGAAGCCATGATGGCAGGAGACATAATTGATGCAGGAGATATCCAAAAAGCAATAGAACATATTCTTTAACTTGCAGAGGATAATAGAGATATAGAAAATACATGTGTTTTAGATTCTTTTGATTTCAAAAGTTTCTCACCAGTGTCAAGATGAGCAGCAGGAAGATATCATAACGAACCATTTATTATTAGAGCACCGCGAATTATTATAACTATTTAAAAATGCCGCCTCTCCTTTTTTGATAGAAGCGAATCCAATCCAGGCAAATGCTCTTATGCTCTCGAATCTTTTTCTAAATTTTGCATATAATGCATCGAGTATTAGATTTCTTGATTTCAGCCCCTGTTTTGTTGTGCGGAAAGAAATAAGTAATAAAGGTCTCAAAATATACGTATATTTGGATTATAAGGGCTACTATGCAATCCTTGAAGTTTCTGAGAGAGCAAACTATCAGGAAATTAGAAGATCTTATAGAAATCTGGTCAGAAAATACCATCCTGATAGAAATAATTCTTCGTTCGCAGAGGATATGATAAAAAAAATTAATGCTGCTTTTGAAACTCTTTCGGATGAACACAACAGAAAACAATATGATGATATGAATTATTATGATTTGACTACAAAAGACGATACAAGTTCATCAAATACAGCTCAAACAGAACCTTTTGTATACGAGGACAATCTCAATGATGGCCAGACTAACAACGATGATGTGTATAATAGAACCCCGCCCGAACCTAAGTCTAATGATAGGAATGGTCTAGAGCAATATATCACAAACCTACTGGATATTCCCAAAGGACGGTTTCATATAATCATTGAGCCTTCACTTTGCATGGCATTTGGCGGCTGCGAAAAACTTGCTCCAAAAGTATTCGTTGTTGATAAAAATAGGATGTTCAATCCAAAAGCAAAAGTCGAATCAGAAACGGGAGATGATTTAGAGTCGATTCTAACGGCAGCTCAAACATGTCCTACTAAGGCTATAAAGATAATAGACAGGTACACAGGAGAACAGATCTTTCCTTGATTGATCTCGCACTAAGTTGTTTCCATTCCCGTCATGATACCGTTCATTAAATATTTTCATTAATGAAAGCGCATGTTTAATCCTTAGTTTGATTCGTAGGGTTATCTAATAAAGAAGAAAAGATTAGATGATAAGATTATCCCAAGATCTTCTTTGATTGTAAATCTAGAACTGGAGTTGCTCTCGACTCTCTGTATTGTCTATAATCCTGATCTACCTCCATAGCTGCTGTTAGTATTTTGCTTTTTATAGATCTTGACGATTTCAAGAACATCTTGGTATCTTTTGGAAGACAATGTCCTCCAATGCCTTCCAGTGGTT
>JAICSL010000042.1 GCA_025936955.1 Nitrososphaeraceae archaeon | reverse complement strand
TCCAGTGCCGTACTGGAGTATTTACGGAGATTTTGAAAAAAGCGGGCACATAATAAATGCATATTATAATAAGCAAAAAATAATGTCGTTATCGGAAGCCATCTCAATAGTTAATGCGTGTAAAGATAAGGATGGCCATATTATTGAAGTAAAAAATGAAAGTATGTCAATATTGCCACCATACCCATTTAACATAGGTGATCTACAGAAAGAAGCTTTTATAGAATTCAAGTTTGCACCTACGTATACATTAACACTTGCAGAAAAACTATACTTAAATGCGCTAATCTCTTATCCCCGGACCTCCAGCCAAAAGCTTCCTCTAACAATAAATTATAGGAAGGTACTATCAGGTATTGCAGAAGTCAGTTTTGGGAATAATACCAAGACTAAAACCGCTGTTGGTATCAGCGGTAATCCGTATAGAAGGCTGGTCATAGACCTATTGTCAAAAAGTAAATTGTTTCCATATGAAGGAACCAAGACTGATCCAGCTCATCCTGCAATTTACCCTACTGGAGAGAAACCTAAGGTTAAGCTTGATCCCAGTATGTTCAAGTTATTCGATTTGATAATCAGGAGGTTTTTGGCAACCTTTGGCAGACCTGCAATAAGTTCACGAACAACAACCACGATAAGGGTAAATGATATGCATCTTTTTAAAGTCCATGCAAGGAAGATCACCTATGAAGGATGGATATATTTCTACAAACCTCACATACACTCAACGGAACTAGGATTTAAAACTCAGTTACTAGACATGAAAGCTGGAGACGTGTTGAAAAATATTCGTATAAGCAAGATACATAGGTTTACTCAGCCTCCCAAAAGATTTAACCAGGCCACTCTGTTAGAAGAAATGGAAAAAGAAAAAATTGGTACTAAAACAACGAGATCAGATATAATTGCTATTCTCATGAAAAGAAATTATATCAGTGATACTACCCCGAAACAGAATAATGGATTAAATGAAGGAACAGGGATTGAGGCTACGGTGATCGGTTCTCAAGTAATCCAAACAATGCGCAAATATATTCCCGATCTAATAAGTACTTCTCTTACTACTTCCATGGAAGAAGAACTTGGACAAATTGAAATAGGAAAATCTAAATGCTCGGTTTTGATAAAACATGCAATAGATAAATTAAAGCAAGCAATTGTTCCTTTTAAGGCAAACGAATTTGAGATAGGGACACAATTGATAAAGGCATTCAAAACAACCAAGACACAGCAACAAGGGACGCTGGGGCGCTGTCCTCTCTGTGGCATAGGAGACTTGATAATTGTTCGATCAACAATTAACGGCAAGAGGTTTGTTGGATGTTCTAATTATCGACCAGGGAATTGCAATGCAACAACTTCATTACCATTGAAAGGATCGATAATGATTAAAGGTAAGAAGTGCGCAGTATGCCTGTGGCCTATGGTACAAGTGCCGCTCTCTGGTCAAACAAAACACAACCGGAGACTATGTATCAACTTTCGCTGTCCATCAAAAGGTCAATATAAGAAACTTTAGTTGTAATCAACTAAACCTGCATACTAAATAGGAAAAGTGAGCAAATTATATAGTATACACCTTCTTTGTAAAAAGTATATCAAAACAATTTAGATATGCCACAAGAAAGGTCGCACAGATTAGATAATTATCAAATGATTCATACTAAGGTTATTCTCTAAAATCTCTAAGTGGATATAATATATTTCAAATAAAAGTCGAATCATAATTTTAAAGAATCACAGCAGGAGAAATATTAGTGAAGACCTATTTATCAATAAGGTGAGGAGAATGCCATTGAGCATTGAGAATAAAAGCTTACCGGCGATGGTTACATCTTTTTACTTCGCAAATTAAGAGTGCCAGACAAACCAGAGGTATTTGCTGAAGAGTATTAAGTAAAGAAACGTTCAATAATTCGAGAAAATATTATAACATCTGACAATAATCTGATTGAGGATCTCTTTTGAGATATATGTTTATTACCTAGCGAATTATAGTAAAAATAATAATACAAAATAAATCTCAGATTTAGTATGAGCACATTTAATTTAGTTGCAACTGGTGGAACATTTGACGTAATACACGTAGGTCATATATCCTTGCTTTCCAAAGCTTTCCAGATCAGCAAGAGGACAATCATAGGGATAACAAGCGATAGTTTCGTAAAAAGGATGAAAGGAAAAAACAAAATCGGTCACAGGTATGAAGAAAGAGTTTCTAACATCAAGAAAACGATAAAAGAAGTGTTTGGTAGTGACGCTGCTTTCGATATTGTACAGCTTGATACAAAGTACGGACCCACAGTTATATATGGCGAAGTAGAAGCACTGGTAACAAGCACAGAAACAGCAAAAATAGGGCAAGAAATTAACCAAATTCGTCTTAAATTGGGTCTAAAGCAACTTGCCATAGTGGTTGTTGAAATCTTAAAATCTGAAGATGGTAAACCAATATCGTCGACAAGAGTACGAGCAGGTGAGATTGATGCTTCTGGAAATTTGTTGAACAATAATTAGGAAGAAATCAAGAATTTTTGATTCCATGAATTTTATTTTAATTCCTATTATTAAAGAGCTAATTTGGATACGAACAACAACAGTTATAGCAATCAAATCAATTACGCATCCCAGAAAATTAACTTTAATATAGCCAACCTGAAAGAAGGACTGGAGCCAGAAATTCTAGCCTATTGGTACAAAAGGATAGAAGATAAAGTAATAGAAATTGTTCCTCCCCACCTAAAGGATAAGATACAGTTCGAACAAGACAGAATTCTTTGGATGAAATTCAAGATAAATGTCTCAAAAAGAACGGTACAATATATTTTGCAAGTAATTGAGGAATTTATCCCTATCATGCCTTATTCTACAGGTCTGTATTTCAGACAAGTTCAGCAGGCGCTAACAGACGAATTAAACAAGGAGCTCTGTTAGTAAATTTTCAACATTTTGATTTATAAAGACGTTTTCTTTTACCTTAGGAAAAGCATAGTAACTAAATCGAGTAAATAAAACAAAATCAGACAACAATATTAAAATAATAAAGAATATCAAGTTAAAAGATGTAGAGTAAAACAGCTGAATAATCATCAAAGAAAAAGGGTATGCTCTCTAAGCCTTTTGTTGTTTGTAGGTTTAATAATCGATAATAATTTCCGCTAGGTTGGCTCGAAAGCTGCTATCAGAAATAATTTTTTCCCCTCGATTTATTTCTTTTAATAAATTACCTAATCGCAAAGCCGTTTTATCGTCTTTCAATAGTATACTATGAGAAGATTTGTCTTTTGCAAAAATAACGACCTCATTATCTATAACAGCTGAAACTCCTTGTATGTATGTAGAGTTGTCATGTTGCGCAGTTGCAAGGACGCAAAGTTTGGTAGCTTCATACTGGTCTTCACATTCGAATTTTTCTGAGGTCAATCGGGGTTCACCTATCATAAGGTTCTCCATCATACATGAATTCGTCAATAACATCTTTGGCTTTCTCCCTACGTTTTTTAAAATCGATTATAAATGATTGTGAGTCATTTGACAGATCGCCCTTACATTCTCCACATAGCAAGTTTCCAGTCTTGCATTTGAGATACCTTTCATCGGACTCATCTGATGTGTCAAAGAAATATCTCAAGTACCAGAAAACGGGGCAACCAATAGCATTTCCACCTAACTTTCTTTGTAATGCGACTGTTGGTTGACCTCCTGTAAAGGCAGAAGAAATCTTTCTATCAATTGTTTCTGGATCATCGGAAACAAATAATGCCGTTTCAGGTTTTGACGAAGACATCTTTGCCGACATTCCTAATCCTGGTAAAAACTTACTATGAATCTGAGCAGGTTTGTAGTAGCCAAGTCTCTCGGCGACGTCTCTGGTCATTCTCCAGTAGGGATCCTGATCTATAGCGGCGGGTATGAGGACTGGCGTAGGCTTCCGTTCTATTAAAGAGGGCAAAAAACATGGAGCTGCTTGAATGGAGGGAAAGCCTATCATTCCAATATTCGTAGAATTAGAAAAACCAAAAATAGATTTAGCAGTTGAAAATGTAATTCTCTTTGCAATATCTGTTGCAATGGGATATAAATATTGTATATGTTTGGAGTCAACAATAATCTTTGTTTTTTTTTTATCGAATCCTACAGCAATGATATCTAATATATTTTCATAAGTATATCTTTCGATCTCTTTTCTTATACTGTGTTGTCTATAGAGGTATTTTTCATCATCTGTTAGTTGAAACAATAATCTAGAACCAAACTTTTCTTGGAGATATTTTGTAAAGATCCAGGGGATCAAATGACCCAGATGGACCATTCCTGACGGACCTCTACCAGTATAAAGATAAAAGTTTTCTCCGTTTTCATACTTCTTCAGGATCCAATCAAAGTCCCGATGTGAGAAAAAATATTGAACCTTTAGTGAATGGGGTAATTCTCCAGTTATTTTCTTAATCTTTTCCAATATTTCTGGCGTAATCAGACTAGTTCCAAATTTCTCTATCAACTTGTCATAATCTATTTCGCCTTCAACTTCCCAGGGTGTTACTTTCATATCTTGATTGGGATGATCATTGTGTCCTTGAGATTGCAAATGATCGGTGGTCGCTAAAGCATCCTTCTCTGTCATATAATTTCTCGCTATATTAAACCATTAAGTTTAAACGTTTAAAAAGTGTTCTTTATTTGCAATCTCTATTATCTATCAAAATGAATGCCAATAGCAATCTACATCCTATAGAATTATCTTTACTAAGAGCACTTGAGAAGGGTCAGTTGATGTCTATTGAGGAATTAGTAGATAGCACTGGCCTTGAAATTGATCAGATAAGGCGAGGGTTAGAGTGGTTGAGGTTCAAAAATATGGTACAAATAAATGATAAAATCATAAATATTGTTCTTCTTGGTTCAAATGGAAAAAAAGCTGTTATAGAGGGTCTTCCGGAGAGAAGACTAGTCAGAGCGGTACAAAAAGATGGAATTAATACGATGACTAAAATCGGCAAAGCAAGATTATTTGATAATATGAATGAGATGACAAAAGCATATGAAATTGCTGTGTATAGGAATAAATGGATTCAAGAACACTTACCCGAAGGAAGTATCTCAGAAGCCACGAGCGAAAAAATTCTTACTGCAACAAAAGGATCGGAAAGATTATCCTGTGAAGAAAAATTATTATTAAAATTAAATAAAAAACAAATAACTATTATAGACGAATTGAATGCAGAAGAACATAAATCCCTAAATCTGTTTAAAAGACGTCCTAATTATATTGTAGAACAGAAGCAAAAGATTACTGAGTATACTATATCATCAAAGGGTAAGGAAACAATAACAAGTTTGACAAATAAAGATCAAGTTCAGTCAGAAAGACGTCTGACTCAGGAGATGATCACGTCTGGAAAATGGCGAAGGATTAGGTTAAGCCCATTAGATGTCGAAGCTCCGGTACACCTTTTATATCCGGGTCGAAAACACCCCTTGATAAATATTATCGAAGAAGTCAAAGAAGCTTTTGTAGGGCTGGGATTTACTGAAATATCCGGTCCAATTATACAATCTAGTTTCTGGAACTTTGATGCCTTATTCACGCCTCAAGACCATCCTGCTCGGGACATGCAAGATACATTTTACATTTCAGAGTTAAGACAAGAAGACAATCTTGCAACTGATGCCCATATAGAAAAAATCTCTCAAATTCACAAAATAGGCTGGAACAACAAATGGGACGTAGAAGAGGCAAAAAGAATAGTCCTACGCACCCATACAACGCCAGTAACAATTAAATATCTTGCAGAAAATAGGCCCGAGAACGCCAGAGTGTTTTGTATCGGGAGTGTATTTAGAAACGAAAAAACATCCTATAAACATCTTGCTGAGTTTAATCAGGTCGAAGGAATTGTCACGGATGAGAATGTTTCATTACAAGACTTAATGGGTTTACAAAAGGAGTTTTACTCCAAGCTAGGATTGAAGAAAATAAAATTCTGGCCAACTTTTTTTCCGTATACTGAGCCGTCACTCCAATCCATGGTATTCATCGAGTCGTTAGGTAAATGGGTGGAATTATTTGGTATGGGTATATTTAGGCCTGAGATTACACAAGCAATAGGCATAAAGAATCCAGTCCTGGCTTGGGGAGGAGGACTGGAGAGAATTGCGATGTTGCGCTTTGGTCTACATGATGTTCGTGAGCTTTATAACAACAAGCTAGAGTGGCTAAGGAGAACTCCTAGATGCCCGTTGTAAATTTTGCACTCAAAAGACTGAACACATTTTTTCCAGGGTTAACAGTTGAGCAAGTAACGACCTCCCTACCCTATATTGGCGTTGACATAGAAGGTTTAGATGACGAAACAGTAAGGATAGAATATAACCCCAATCGTCCTGATTTCTCATCAGAATACGGGATCGCTAGGGCTTTAAGAGGCATATTGGAAAAAGAAACTGGAATTCCAAATTAAGTATTATATAACACAAATAAATATTCTATAATAACTGACACATCGGTAGCACAGGTGAGACCTCACATTCTCTCACTCGTTGCTATCGGGGAAGATCGAGGCGACGGTAATACGAGCCTAAGACAAATTATTGCAATGCAAGAAGATTTACATAACGGGCTTGGGAGACACAGAATAAACGCATCGATAGGAATCCACGATTTAGATCGTATCAAGTTTCCACTTACATATACTACCACAAACGAAAATTTTTCTTTTATTCCTCTTGACGAAGATGTAAGTCGTACTATTAAAGAAATCATAAATAGTACACAGAATGGCATGCAATATGGATATATTTTAAAAAACCTAGGAAAGTATCCGATCCTAAAGGATGCAGATTCTAATGTCTTATCTTTTCCCCCTGTTATCAATGGTAGCTTTACAAAGGTCATTACAACAACAATAAATCTGTTAATTGAAGTTACTGCAAAAAATAGAAAGATAGCAGAAGACATACTTTCAATTCTAGCTGCAGCTCTCTCTGATGCGGGTTATAAAATTCATATCGTTCAGATAAAAGGTAACGAAGAGATAATAAATTCACCTAATATGAATTCATTTCGCATTGATCTAGATAGAAATTATGTCAACAAGATGCTAGGATTAGATCTTACAATTAAGGAAATCACAAAATGCTTGAACAGAAGTCGACTTGATGTTGCAACAATTGATGATAAATCTATAGGTTGTATAGTGCCTAGATATAGAATCGATATTAGCCAACCTATTGATATCGTAGAGGAAGTTGCAATAGGATATGGTGTATATAACCTTCGACCCACATTGCCTCCTTCAAAATCAGTTGGACACCGGAATCGTACATCCGTCGAATTCGACGTCATTAGGGAGACCATGATGGGAATGGGATTACTCGAAGTAATGAATTCCAATCTGGTTAGTAGACGCGTACAATATGAGCTTATGGGTATAAATGAACCCGAAAAGCCATTGGCTGTTGAAGCATCAAAAAGTATTGAACATGAAATTCTCAGAGATTCCTTAATTCCTTCGCTGATGAGATCATTAGGACGCAATATTCATGAAGGATATCCACAAAGACTGTTTGAACTAGGTAAGATCTTCAAGTTGAATAATAAAATAGTAAATGAATCTTGGTTCCTTGGTGCAGTCATTGCCCACAATGTTGCTGACTATACTGAGGCGAAATCTATCGTCCAGACGTGTTTGAAAATAGGATTCGGGAAAGATTCCATCACTAAACCTGCTAGAAATCCAATTTACACAGATGGCAGAAGCGCAGACATCATTATAGATAAACAAGCAATTGGTGTTGTTGGAGAAATAACTCCCATAGTATTGGATAATTTTAGAATAAGGGTACCTGTAGCTTCATTCGATCTAAATTTATCTCTATTGCTGTTGTTGTGATATTCTTTATATTTGTGTAATAATATAATCAGACAGTCTATGTGAGACGTGTAGATGGAAAGGAAGGAGAAATCACTTATTCTCCTTTTTGATCGAATCGTCTAGTGATAGGCATCCCCGTTGGAGAGAGTGCACAAGGAGGAATACACTTGAGTGTATGGCTACCGATGATTTGATGTGGGTCAGAGGCGGGGTACATACATTTTTTAGGTAGAAAGAAATTTGGACCTGATATATGCTCTAGTTTATATCCTATTTTGATATACAATATTATATGGAGAATCACAGTTATGAATTCCACATGAAAAGTACACTTATTGCAATATTTTTCTCTAGTTCAGGGGAATCAACTGAGAGGCGTAGATTACATCATCTTTATCGCAAGACCGTTTTGTTTTCTCTCCCAATTATAATGTTATCTCTTCTTTCAGTTTTGATTGTAGGTCAGCATAATGCTCTAGCACAAAATTCTCAGATAAGTCAAAGTGTATCCAATTCAACCGGTCCAGCGACTGCAAAACTTTCTGACAAGGGTAACTACAAGGTAGAAATAAAATGGGGAAGTGGTAATTCTAGCAACTTCTTAAATGGAAGGGGTTTTGATATGGAAATATCGTTTCTGAACTCGAGTGCTCCAGAGGCAACTCAACAATCGATTCCTCAAAAAGAAACTAACCTTACTAGCCAATCTTCCATTAATCCTAACGGTGCGAATGTGCCTTCTATAATAGAGAGAGTCTTGCCCGTGGAGAGTTTTGATATAGCAGTCTATTCTGATCATGGTAAAATGTTGTGGCAAAAAACTAATCAACCCGTAACAGGCGGCAGGGCATTGGAAAGTATAAAGCTAGAAAATGGCTACTCCGGTGCCATAACAATTCAGATAACTAACATTAAAAATGGAGGTAATATGGGGAATACTATAGCAGGACCACTATCAGGTTCTAGTAGCAATATAACCACTTCTTCAAATAAAGGTGATAATAATACTGATTCAGTTACCTTTACTGCCAAAGTAGGTACATAAAATTAAATCTAATCGCTTGTTCCTCAAACTTTTTATTGATCGTTTCCTCATATGTATATGATACACTCATAAAAAGGGTTGTAGATTAAAAAAATAAGATAGAAAAAAAGTATACATTGAATAAAGCAGTTAATTTCATACTTTTATTATATCAAATTGGAAAAATACTCGTAATACAAACTTAAAAGTTGAATTGGAACTCGTATTCCGTAACTCGCAACATTATTTGCACTCGTTGATTGATGAGGATCAATGCCCTGCTTCTTCTTTAAAATTGCTGGGTCAACCGTTGATTGTTCGAAATATTAGTACAGCAAGTTCGCTTCTTGATATCGATACGGTTATGCTTCCTGATACCGCTTCCAGCACAATCAACCTGCTCCAAGAAAAGTTTCCGTCCATAAATATCGAAAAATTTAACGATAATGCCTTGATTCAGGACCCATCGGATAGGGGCGT
>JAICSL010000303.1 GCA_025936955.1 Nitrososphaeraceae archaeon | reverse complement strand
AGAATAATCAACAGCACAAATCGATAGGGCTTGTAGGTACATGTATGTCGTGTAAAAAAAATCTTAATGTATACTTGGGTCATCAAAATGATTTAGATCTTAAAGAAATCTTACATATGCTCTCTCCTAGAGCAATTCCCATATTGCTTCTCCTTTCCAGAGATCTCGGTAGTCAATGTTACGTTTCAGGAACTGGTGCGATGGGTTATACGATGTATGGAACTATGGCATATGAAAGGTTATCAATTAACATGCCATTGATTGTAATTTGGCCCTCTAAAGATATTTACTATGGGTTTGGGCAATCTGAGGCATTGGATCTTTTGCAAATCACAAAACAATCTGATGTTTTTGCATATCTAGAGATATTAAAACAAAGAGAAGTTGAATATAAAATTAAAATAAAGCCTGTTCTAGAGGAGAGAAATCGACATATAAAGACTGGTGAAAATTTTCAGAAGCTTCTTACAAACTTATTTACATTAAAGGAGGAACAGCGAAGAGTACGTAAGCTTATCAAAGTAGCAGAAAAGGTTAACAACGCTATACATTTGATGCCTTGTTTCATCGACTATGCGGTTAATTTTGGAATAAAAAATAGCGAAACACAGTGGCGTCAAAACTTGTTAGAAAATGACAATTTAGCTATGTCACTTCTTATGAACAAAAAGAATTGAGTTGTAAAATTATAATTTATATTTAAAGACAAACACAACCAAGGAAGTTAATAGTTAGGATGAATGTTAGTGTGTTAGTTACTGCTGCTGGAGGTATAGTGGCACAGGGAATAATTAAATCCTTGAAATTGGCAACAGCATCAAAAAATATCCCGGTAGAATATAGAATCGTTGCAACGGATATGAGTAACCAGGCAACTGGTATATATAGATGCAATAGCGGTATTCTAGTGCCATCAGCTACATCGTCCAATTATGTTGATTCCCTTATCAAAGTCTGCAATGAACAGAATATCCTAGCAATTTATGTCGGGTCTGACAAGGAAATGCTTGTAATTGGTAATGCCAAAGATCGGATAGAAAGTGAAACAGATGCGAAAGTAATTACAAACCCACTGAATGTACTAAACATAGCTAGAGATAAATGGAAGACAGGTGAATTCTTAAAATCTGCTAACCTGCCTTATGCTGCATATTCTTTGCCCGAAAACAGTGAAAAGTTTATTCAAGAATTTGGCTTTCCTTTAGTTATAAAACCAAGAGAGGGGTATGGTTCACTGCATTTTTACGTAGTAAACGATAGAGACGAAATGGCATATGCAATTTCAAAAATACAAAATATAGGATGGCATCCTCTTCTTCAGGAGTATTTGAAGGGCGATAATACGGAATTTACATCAGGTGTTACAGTCGATAGATTCGGTGAATATATAATGTCTTCAATAACTATACGCAAGATAATAAAGAATGGACAAACTTACAAAGCTTTCATAGATGATTTTGAGAATATACGTAGATCAGCTGAAGAAGTTGCACTAAAGATAGGTGCTAGAGGCCCTATCAATATACAAGCAAAACTTGGAAATGACATACCAAAAATATTTGAAATTAATCCACGTTTTTCAGCTACTTGTCCCATGCGATCGGCTGCTGGAATAAATGAACCTGATATTACGTTCCGTAATTTAGTTCTAAATGAAGATATAAAGATGAAAGAGTATAAAAGGCTAGTTTGCCTGAGATATTGGAATGAAATTTACGTGCCGTTTGTTACATTTGAAGAGACTTTCTATAATGGAAGGGTAGATGACAACGATTCCTACAGGTTAGATTATTTTTAGATATATCAAATGACTGAATGAAAAATTCAGTGTTTCTTTCATTTCTTTTAATATGAGGATATTTTTACTAAATATCTCATTACCATTTGGTAACCTTGATTATCTCAAAGGCTTCAGCATATTTAGTATTTATTTGGTAACCTCTGTAGGAACATCTGCCAACTATTGCATCTATCCATAGATGACCGCAGCGAATTTTTTGTGAATCAAAACAGCTAAGTGCATTCGTCTTTTTCTCTAGCGTTTCACTAATATCAACATAAAGTTGAGGTCTGAAAGCATTTTCCGTTAACCCTCCAGGTATCGTAGTTTCATACATGAACACATTATTCAAATCACGTGACGCAGCTGTTACTGCTTTAGTAAGAATTTGATGATCCTGATGAGAATCGCCTATCCATTGAGTAAACACCGTTTCTGGTTTATATTTATTAATAATTTCATCGATTTTTGTTACAAATTTTCTACCAAAGACTATTTCATCAGGTGACAAGTCCAGAAATTCAGTTGTTTTAGATCCTAATACTTTTGCAGATAGTATTGCTTCAGTTCGCCTTTGTTCTTTAGTATCAGTTTTTACAAAATTGGGGAGGGTAGCAATTATCATATTAACATCATATCCTAATCCTGCAAGTTTGGAAACTGTTCCTCCCATTCCAATTTCTATATCGTCAGGATGGGCGCCAAACACCAATATTGAGTTGTTCTTACTCATTTTTTATCAATAAACAAATATTAATTATTCGTGTCTGATAAATTGAATGTAGACAGAAATGGTTTATTCCCTCTCGACTCTCTGTATTGTCTATAATCCTGATCTACCTCCATAGCTGCTGTTAGTATTTTGCTTTTTATAGATCTTGACGATTTCAAGAACATCTTGGTATCTTTTGGAAGACAATGTCCTCCAATGCCTTCCAGTGGTT
>JAICSL010000105.1 GCA_025936955.1 Nitrososphaeraceae archaeon | reverse complement strand
TAGACCAACATAACTACCTATAACCAGTACAATAGGAAGCATAATTCCTGTAGAAGCTAACATCTTTTGGCTATCTTTCATAGAAATAGTAAATGGAACACTAAAACCCTCCCATGCAGATAACCCTCTATAAGCTTGCAGAACCATAGCATATTTTGCAATCACCTCAGCAACAATAATACCAGTTAACAATTTTAACCCATAATGAAAACTGGAGATTGCAATAATCATACCTATAATATAGAGAACAACTGCAGCGACTCCTGCAGAACCAACTGCCGGATCAAGCATTGCCTTATGTTTGGTTTCTTTATTACCATTTGCCATCAACCCATCTGCAAAATCAGCAAGTCCATCCATATGATTCACACCTGTAATTATTATTAATGCGCAAGTAACTAAAAGTCCCACTAAGGCAGGTCGAAGATAAAATGAAACTTCATATGCCAGTCCTCCTATCAAAATTCCAATTATTATTCCGACAAGAGGAAAAAGATACATATTTTTTGCAATCTGAGAAATATCACTATCTGAGGATGACCATTTCGTTATGGGGATTATGGTGAGAAATGAAATAACTGTTACAAATGATCTAAAGACCAAAAAGAAGTCTCCACCAGCCGATCAAATCTAAAATCACAATCAAAGGAATAGTAAAAACCAAGCAGAAGAGAATTGTTGTTAATTTCATTATAGAAATCGCAGTTCTACATTTTCCAATCGATGCAAGTTCGTAATCAATTCCCAACGAATAGTGTCCGATTTTTTCAAGTCTTATTCTAAGAGCACCAGCCATAGTAGCCATAGGATATCCGGCATTAGTACTGAAAGTCTTATCATGGTCACGGCACAATATATGTAATGAATTCTTCCAATCGACACCGATGATCTTTGCCGCAAATATCATCAAAATTGCAGCGATCCTTGCAGGAATATAGTTAGCAATAGTATCAAGTCTTGCAGACATCCACCCAATATTCTCATAATAATTATCTTTATAAGCTATCATAGAATCGAGGGTATTAATTATCCGGTAAATAAAAGCTCCACTTGGACCAAAAAATGAATAGTAAAATATCGGAGAAACAATTCCATCAACGGTACTTTCGCTTATACATTCAATAGCAGCAGAAATTATATGTTTTTCATCCAAATTTTTTGTATTTCTTCTTACGATCATAGATAGATGATATCGAGCATCTTCTAAATTGTTAATTTTTAGTGCCGCTATGATTCTATTTGTATGTTTTTCCATTTCTTTTATAGCTATTGTAATTTTCAAGATTAAAGTAGAAAAAATGATGATACCGACTACTCCAAGTAAATAAAAGATCAAAATTGCTGTAAAATGGATTACAAGACTAAAAATAATGATCAAGGCGGCTGTAAAAACGACCCCCTTAGATCTTTCTTTTTTTGCAGAGTGGCTATCTTTTAATTTTGGTATGAAGAATAAGATTAGTTTTCCTAACCATGCTACTGGATGATATTTGTTAGAAGGATCTCCAAATAGAAAATCACCAAAAATGGCACCAAGAAGAGAGGAAAAAAGAGATTCCATAATCATCATTTTCTAGTTAGTGCTACAACCTGAGAGAGTATCTCTTGTATATCTATACATTGTTGTACTATATCTGCAAGAAGATCAATCTGCTGATCTAATGATTCCTTTGAGAAGACTAATTTGTTAGAACTATTGCCATTGAGCGAATCCTCATCAGGTAAATTAAAATCAGCTTTTGGTATAATCCCAAAAATTTTTCTGCTAGTCATTTTTTCAGCTGACTTTATTGCTGAATCTAATATTGAATAATTACCACGAAATTTGTTTATAATAAAACCTTTAACCAAATTCCTATGAGATAACTTTAACAATTTCATAGTACCTACAATACTTGCAAAACAACCTCCCCTCTCAATGTCTGCAACGATAACTACAGGTGCACTGACTTTTTCTGCAAGCAACATGTTGGCTATATCATACTTTGAAATATTGATTTCTACTGGAGAACCTGCGCCTTCTATTATAATAATATCATTTTCTTTTCTAAGACTATCAAGTGCATTTAAAACTATAGGAAAAGCTTTTTGTAAAGCAAACCTTTCATAATATTCTTTTGCATGCATTTGAGAATGATATTTGCCATTTAAAATAACATTACTTTGGTAATCTCCAAGTGGTTTTAACAAAATAGGATTCATTCTTGCATCTGGTTCCCTTCTTGAGGCAATCGCCTGAATTGCCTGTATTCGAGCTATCATCTTATGCGATCTTTCTTTAATAACATATACATTCGATGACATATTTTGAGCTTTGAATGGAACCACACGATATCCCTGATCTGTAAGAATCCTACACAATGCAACAACCAGAGTACTCTTACCTGATCCAGATGAAGTTCCCTGAATCATTAACAATTTCGCGTTCATTTATCAGAAGACTCCAGAGCATCAAGTAAGAGCAAATTCTCTTCATGAGTTTTTACGGCTACTCTGATATAGTCATTGCTCATGCCAGTAAAGGTGCTACAATCTCTAACGAGAATTCCATTTTCCTTTAACATATAGTCTCTTATTTCTGTAGAGTCTTTGTTCTTCAAATGAATCAAAAAGTAGTTTACATCAGATTTACGAGGTGTGAATGACTGCATTTTTCTCTTTATTTCACGCTGGAGAAAACTGCGCTCTGTTTTAATCATTAGCCTTGCATATGTTAAATGTTCTAGATCTTTTAAAGCAAGGATCCCAGCCATTTGTGCCACTCCATTTACATTCCATGGTATCTTATTAGTTGACAGTTGCTTAGTAAGCTTAGGATTGCATACCATATAACCAACTCTAAGTCCAGCAAGGCCAAAAGATTTTGTCAAAGACCTCAAAATTAGAAGATTGTCAAATTCTTTGACCCTACTAATCAATGAATAAGCAGCAGGATCCTTATCAATAAGTTCAATAAAACATTCATCAATTAGAACTTTTGTAGAACTATCGACATTTTCAATTATTTTTATAATTGAATTAGCGGAAACCAATAATCCAGTAGGATTATTTGGATTACATAAGAAAATGGCATCAATATCTTTTGACTTTTCAATAATAGATTTATAATCGGAATTTAAATTCTTTAATGAAATAAATAAAATATCAGCGCCCATGCGCTTTGATGCAAGTTCATATTCACAAAATGTAGGATTAAATATTATCGCTTTCTTTCTTATAAACGTTCGAGCAAAACTGTGGATTAGTTCAGTAGCTCCATTCCCGACAGTAATCCACTCCGCATCCAAATCAGTATCCATATAATTCAGTAGATTTTTTTTTAGTTCCCTGCATTCTGGATCAGGATACATAGAAAAAAGTGAATTCAAATTGTTCTGAATTGATCTTAGAACCCTTTTAGAAATTCCCAGAGGATTTACATTTGAACTAAAATCAACTTTCACTAAGGCAGGATTTACTGAAAATACGCCACCATGTAAGCAGGTTTTTGCCGCCATATTTTCTTTACAATATCATCTACTATAATCTGATCACTTCATACAATAAAGAACATTTTGATTATTATTTGTATGATTCTATAAAGTATTTTGAAGTTTGATATTCTATGAAACAGTTATTAATTCAGGATAACTAATCCATCTACCTATATGTTAAAGGTGGCACTAATTGGATCTACAGGTGCTGTTGGCCAAGAATTTATTATGGCTTTAAATAAACACCCATGGTTCGAATTAACTCAGATTGTCTCTTCTGAAAGATCTGTAGGCAAAAAATACATAGATGCACTTCGCGATCAGAATTCAGGAATCTTAAAATGGCATAGCAAAGAACAAATCCCTGAATATATAAGAAACACAATCATTAGTAAAGTTGAAGATATTAATCCGCAAAAATTTGATTTGATCTTTACCGCACTAGAATCTGATGATGCAGAGAAAATTGAACCAAAATTTGCACGATCTGTACCAGTCATTAGTACTGCCGCTGCCTTTAGATATGAAAAAGATGTACCAATATTAATTCCAGGAATAAACGATGATCACCTGGAATTACTTAATATTCAACAAAAGAATAGAAATTGGAAAGGTTTCATTGCGCCATTACCCAATTGTACTACCACTGGTCTAGCCATTACTCTAAAGCCAATTATGGACAAATTCGAAATTAAAAATGTGTTTATGACATCTATGCAAGCGCTATCTGGAGCTGGGAGATCTCCAGGTGTTATTGCCCTTGATATTATGGATAATGTAATTCCATACATACCAAAAGAAGAGGAAAAAGTTCAGATGGAAACTCAGAAGATTCTGGGTAAGTTAGATTCCCAGTCCATTAATCCCGCATCGATCAAAGTGAGTTGTACATGCACTAGAGTTCCGGTTTCAGACGGCCATACAGAAACTGTCTTTGTTGAAACGAGAAAGCCTGTTGAACCCGAGAATGTAAAGGATGAAATGTTAAAATTTTCAAAATCGATCGCAATCAAAAAATTGCCATCTGCTCCAAAAGACTATATCATTGTTCATGATGACCCTACCAGACCCCAACCACGCATAGACAGGGAGATCAATGATGGAATGACAACTGTGGTAGGCAGATTAAGAAGAGATACCGTTTTTGCTAATGGTATAAAATATGTTTTATTATCACATAATGAAAAGATGGGTTCTGCAAAAGGTGCGGTATTACTCGCAGAATTATTGAAATATAAAGATATTCTCTAATTCAGTTTTATTATTCTTAAAAAAAGATAATCAATTTTGAAATTAATAGGTTTATTAACCCCTAAAATAAAGATATAATAGAATATTTAGATGGGTAAAATTGACGATTTAGATCTGAAAATTTTGAGTGAGCTTGCTAAAGATGCCGGTATCTCTATTCCAAAGCTTTCAAAAAAGATTAACGTCAATGCTTCTGTTGTTTATAGTAGAATAAAACGGCTTGTAAAGAGAGGACTTATTAAGAAATTCACAATTGTGATCAATGACGAAGCTTTGGGTTTCAGTGTAAGAGCACTTACTGGAATCAATATGGATTCTAAACTGAGAGATAATGTTCTTAACGAACTATTCAAGGTCCCAGAAGTCCGGGAAGTTGCAGAAGTAACAGGCAGATTTGATGTGTTAGTAACGATGAATGCCCGTTCCCTGGAGGAAATGCATCAGTTAATTTCTGAAAAGATAGGTCGTGTTGAAGGCGTTCAAAAGACCGAAACATTTATAGAAATGAGAAAAACAGCTCGTGAAATACTCTATCCAAGTTCTATATCTAAATAATTTAGTTGAATATATAAATAATTATGTATTGTGTTAGATATAAGAAGTAGAAGAGTTGATATCGCACTGATACCACAGATGAAGGTAGGCAATAGTATTAAAAACTATTATGAACTTACAAAACCAAAGATATGGTATCTGCTAGTCTTCACAGCATTTGCCGCTTCACTTACAGCATCATTATTATTTCATATCTCCATTCAACCTTTAACATGGATATTGGTAATTGCTGGAACAGCTGCAGGTTCAGCAGCTGCTGATACACTAACTGGTTACAATGATCGTGATATTGATGCAATCATGGACAGAACTAAAGGAAGACCAATTCCAACAGGCAGAATTTCGCCTAGAAACGCTCTTGTATTTGGTTTAGTCCTGGCTGCAATTTCACTGGCATTTTCATGGTTTATCAATATATGGGCATTTGCTTTAATGGCTTTTGGATTGTTTGATAATATCATAGTATATAGTAAATGGTTAAAGAGGAGGACTCAGACCAATATTATTCTAGGAGGATTCTCTGGTGGTGCCCCTGCACTAATAGGTTATGTTGCGGTAACTACACAAAATATTGGTATTGGTATAGTTATGGCTGGTCTGGTTTTCTTATGGATTCCTACACATATATGGAGCCTTGCATTGCATGTTAAAAACGATTATACTAAGGCTGGTATTCCTATGTTGCCAGTAGTTTCTAGCGAAGTTAAATCCGTTCGAGTGATTGCTGGAACAACATTGATGATGGTAATATTCAGTATCCTTCCATTCTTATTCCATCAATTTGGACTGATCTATCTAATTACCGCAAGCATATTTGGTGCTATAATGGTAGCTCTATCTATCTGGTTGATGATAAAACCAAGCGAGAAAGCATCTTGGACGGTATTCAAATTTTCTAGCCCATATTTGACTGCACTATTTATAGCATTTATAATTGATGCATTATTTCATTAAATGAAAGATGTTTCAAATAATATTATATTATACAAATACCAAATAAATGTAATTACTATGACAATAAAACTTTCTCACATTCATAAAGTATTCGCGAAATAACAATATGTGCCTCTAATTTTACTTCTCCGATAGAATATAAATGATTGAATAATTTACTTATACTTTCAGAAAAATGAC
>JAICSL010000035.1 GCA_025936955.1 Nitrososphaeraceae archaeon | reverse complement strand
GATAAATAGTAATAGCAATAGTTTCATTATCTACTTTAAAGAAATATAAGAGATGAAAAAATGTTCTTTATGCGGATTAGATATAATGCCAACTCTGATAGGCAGATATTGCTATTTGCATCACCAAATATATGACAATTTGGTCTCCGAGTACAATACTATTATCGCGGCAAGAGGAGATAACTTGGAGAGAATTTCTCATGAGAAAATTAGATGTTGATACTGCTGATTTACAATTTAAAAAAATAATAGAGCAGGAACTAAAATCTAATTCTAACAATAGAGTATAATTCCTCTGCTAATAAGATAAACAGGTTTCATTCGATTATAAATGCAATTCATACGATGTACGAAGAGCTTCCCGATATGTTAAGCGATATCCTGGACCCTCATAGATTTCAATTTTTCAATCAACTATTGCTGAAATGTTAGAAACTTTTGATTTCAAAGAATTACCTAAACTTGGGACGGCATTTAATATTATTAAAAAAGACTTGGCTCCCTTTGAGAGTTATCTAAGCGATGGATATTCTACTTTATTATCAAGGACTACAATATTATGTTAGAATCACCATAATTGTATCTGAACGAACTATACCTTTTTGTTATTGGAACTGGAAGAAAAAAAGCTCCGACGCAAGCTATCAAAAGAAGGGAAATTTCTTATTTTTTGGTAAACTTACCCAGTAACAACATCAAGTATTAAATTTCATGTGATATACTGCTTAATATGGTTGAAAATAACAAAAATAGCTCCATAAATTGGGATGAAGTACTAAAAAAGGATGTAAGAGGGATCGATGATGCAGATTTTGGTCGAGTGCATGAACTGGACGAGATGTTTATACTAACACAAAAGGGAACCCTAACAAGAGAGAAATTCTATTTTCCAAAATCTCTTGCTGACCGATTCGATGGTGATGTTCTCTACCTGCGAGTAACTGAGGAAGAAGCAAAGAAAAATTATACAAGAGATTCTTTAATAAATGAAGAGGAAGAGCACATAAATGTGGTGGAAGAGAGAATAGTTATATCAAAAACAGAAACCGTAGGCGATTAATTAACAATCATAAAAGAACCTTTTACTGAGACTAAGACAGTTCAAGTTGAACTAGCACATCAAGAAGCGACTGTTCAAAAAAGGCCAGTAGATGAGACAATGGCGTCTACACCTACAAATCATAGACCGGTTCAATCCAAAACAGAAATTAAAATACCTTTGAAAAAAGAAGAGATACATATTTCAAAGGAGCCATACATCAAAGAAGAAATTATTATTAAAAAGAAGCCAGTTGTAGAAACCAGAACAGTAAGTGAGGAGGTAAAAAGTGAGAAAATTAGGGTTAAAGAAAATATGAAGGGAGAAGAAAGAGAATATAGCTAGCCTTATTTTCTTATCCTAAATGAATTCATTAAATAGATAAATTGATACGATGACATGCTCGTACATCGTAAGCCCTTCGAGTATCATATATCCTGCAAATTCGAAGATTTCACCGTATACGGTGATGTATTGTTATATTAATTCGAAACTAAAAATAAAAATTATAATACCTCTATTGTTTCTTTATTAAATCCTCTCGCTATAAGCATATCTCTAACTGTCTCACGATGATCACCTTGTAATATAATCTGACCGTCTTTGAATGTACCTCCAGTACCTATTTTTGTCTTCAGATCTCTTGTCAAATATTCGGCATTCTTTTTATCAGGTAATCCGCTAACCACAGTGGTGGATTTTTTATATTTTCTAATATCTTTTGAAATTATAATATTTGTCTTTTCTTTGTCTAATTCTCGCAGGAAGTCATCCATAGAGTTTACATCATCATACTCGTTCGACACTAATATCAGTAGAAAGGACAAGTTGAAAAGGATTTAGGTATAGATACATAGTTGATAGATTCAAAACCCCTAAAATTGATCAGTCGCTTTTTATATGATGGTAGACCATACAATATCGTCGGCTAAAAAATCATGTGCTATGTATAGTATTCGCTAGGATCAATACATAAAAAGCGTATAATAAGCAGTAAAAATTTCATTATTACCCACCGAACGCAAGGCATAATTAATCATTAATCACAAAATAATTGCTACCTGATTTCCGCAACCAGATTTTTTAGACATGATTATATTAGAAGCAGTTCATACCTAATTGCAATGACAGAAAAAGATACAAAGAATACGAGCAATAAGAAAAAGGTAACTAAAAAAGGGATATTAATAACTGCCATTATCGTTGGAGGGATAGTAGGAGCAAGTTTCCTAATTTACTTATTACCTTATTAGTATTTTTAAAATAAACAATGAGTACTGACTGGACTTAGATTCTACGTCTAAAGTGACAAGAATAGGAGTGAAAAAACCGTTACATATTCCTAGGCAATGATTGTACTCTACTTTAAGGCTAGAGTTGGCACTATTGACCCACCCATGCGTCGTCTATTCTGTTCTGGTTCCTTTTGGGCTTGGATAAACAAATGGTCACCCCTAGTATAATAATGAGGTTAACATGCACTGATCGTAGATATGATAAGTTTCCGCAATCCTTTTTAGAGTCATTTCGTATGTTAGCCCAAAGGATAACAACTATTCATAAATCTTAATATTCTTTAATTTATTTGTCTTCTCTATGTTTTAAAATTAGATATCTAAATAATATTCTGCCATTCTTGACGTCTGATTTCTCCAATAAGTATCTGCTAATTGTATCTCTAGAACATAATTAACAGATTAGTTCTAGATTCATACTGAGACTTGTGTTTTCCAATCTCCTTTTCCTTTTCTTCCTTTAATTAGGCGATAAAACATGACTTTTAGACCGATATACAGGCTATAGTATGGGAATTTTGATCTCATGTATCTACTTATACCGTATGCTTTTTAAGTTTGACGGAATCAAAAGTTTTTATCTCTATTCTCAATAGACTTAAATAATTATACTTATACTAAGATGAAAATTTCTATTACGCGGTCTACATGGATCCGGAGAGAAGATCCCACAAATCTAGGGCATCATTAGAACATAATAGGAGTAGAGTTACCTAGAACCAAAAATAGAAAAATACACGTTTGATATGAAAGAAACCATAAGACGATATTAAGCGCTTTCATTGATCTTAGCTTACCGATCAACCCGATCTTTTTGTAACTACAATTTAAAAAGATCTGTGGACAAAACCAAGTAAGATAGCTGAGGCAAGAAATTTTGTTATGTTAATCTCGTCCAGACAGATTATATTAACCTTAATCAGCAAAATAATCTAAAAGCAGTGCGTTCACAATACTTATGATCTAAAACCATTACAAGAGATGTTTGTTAGTCGTCTCGCTCTTCAATTTGTGGTTTTAGGCGTATAACATTAATCGCAACCGGACAACCAAGTTTGCTCGAGGCTATCTTGAAACCTTGCTTGGCTAATTCTAGGTTAGATGAAGTAACATGTGCTTCAAATATTGATTGTCCGGGTCGTACCCTCGCTGCTAAGCCCATTGCCTTTCCAAAAGCTCTTCTCATACCTTCCTGTAAACGGTCTGCACCTGCGGTTGCTATCATTTTGTTTTCGCGTAAAATTACGTGAGGATACACTTTAAGCATGGAGAAGAAGCTCATATCACCTGCCTTTGCCATAGTCTTATTAGCAGCGAGCCTGGCAGCTTCTAGTGCGTTATGTCTAATCTGGATCTTTTCAGTTGACAACAGTTCGAGTTTATAATCATACTTATTACTTGCCTGTCCAGATGAAAATCTAGCAATTTTAATCTGGGGTTTACCTCTTATATATTCTCTTCTTACATAAGGCATGCCACGGGGTTCGCGATAATTAACTCCTTTCATACATATTCACTAAATTTGAATGCTTAAATGTGGAAGAGGACTGTGATTTAATCGTTATGTCACAACCTTATCCTCAACCTTCAACTAACGGAGATTTTCCATATATCGTTGAAGCAAGACTATCAGACGGAGGATTGAGGATTGTCGTAGTTGAAACCAAATACCAAGATCAATTAAGGAATAAAGGATTTGGAGAAAACGAAAAATCCGACTATGTCCTAAGATCATACGAAGCTCTTTATCTTTTGTATACAAAACGCCTGATACTCAAGGACAAGAAGAATAGCTATGATTTCAATGCTCTTATTAAAAAGATATTAAAATATGATAATGATACACTAACGAGGTTTTTGATTTATCGTGACATTAGGAGTCGCGGTTATGTGGCAAAAGATGGTTTCGGTTTTGGTATAGACTTTAGGCTATATGATAGAGGGGAATTTGAAAAGAACCCTGCAAAGTATGTTTTGTTTGGAATAAATGAAGGGGTAAACAAAAAAGTTAAGGATTTTCTGCTAACTATTGAACAAGTAGAAAAAATGGGAAAAGCCCCAGTAATAGCTGTAATAGAAAGCAGAGGTGAAATTATTTATTATAAAGTTTCAAAAGTGCGGGTGATGGAGAATAAGAAAGAACAATAATGACTGATGCACTTAACACTTTAACCCTTTTGTTTGTTATTTCGCTCATGCTTAAAATCTCAATTTCGCAAATCCCAGTGTGTTCATTGGCGAGTTGCTTTTTAATATCAAATTACTCTGTTAACAGTAGGATTGCAATTAATAAAAAATAAGACTCTACATGAGTCCAACTCGATCTACAACCTTACGAATATGAATTATAAGTGGATTTTCACAAATGATTCTTAATTTGTGAATATTATAGTGTAGGATTATCTTCTAATTATCGCGTACTATGTTTTAGAAAAGGTCTATTTGGTTTCAACTAGTGTCACTGCTTGTTCCAATTCTTACAAAATTATAATTATATCAGCCAGATAATTAGAATATCTCTTCATCTTTTCTCAATCCGCCTAATCCTGTTTTGACTCCTTCTGCGCATTCCAAACATATGCTCTCCGAAAAAGGAAAAGACCTTGTACAACTCTTACAAGCAGGCCTTCTACAATTTGGGCAAATTTTTGTTAGTGTCCGTTCATTGCACAAATAACATAAATCCAATTTTCTTAACTTATTATATGCACAATCGACCTAAAAGGTATTCTAAAAAAGAAATTTGATTCGAAAATTTTTTGATTGAGTTGTTTTGGGAAATCCAGTAACTAACATTAGCCCGGTCAAATAATAGAGTTGTGTGTATTAGAGGGTGGATTCTTTAGTATGTTATTAGATAAATCAATATCAAAGAATGTCTTCAATATTCCTATGTAAGATTCTACAGGAGGTGGTATTACTTCCTCGCAAGCTATTCCCATGTTCCAAGCATTTATCCAAATAATCATACTCTGAAGTATATTAACAAACCTACGATATTGACCTGGAACAACTTCAAGTGTGTCAATATATTTCTCAGCCAATAACCATGATGCTGTAAAATCAATGCATGAATTTCCGTATATTACTTGTATCTGATCTCGTATATTTTTAGCGTATGAAAATGGTTTTTTACAAACAAAAAAAGGAAATTCTATCTGAGATGGCAACATCATATTGAGCGGAGACCAGAGTGTAATTATCCTGGCATTATTCTTCAACTCTTTATCAAATTTTCTTACCATTTGTTGAATCATCTTGGAGTCGGTGAACCAAAAAAATAAAACAGTTGCTTCTGAAAGATCAGTTTTCCTAATATCCTTGTTAATGATTTTTGCATTTTTCAGGTCAACAATCTTTTTTCGAGCTTCAAAACATCGGCTTCTTTTTATCTCTATCCCAATAGATCTTTTTACATTAAATTCTTTTGAAGCAATGGCGACCGTATTATTAATTCCACAACCAAGGTCATAAAATATATCATGTTCGTTTAGTCCACCAAAGCTGAATATTTTTCTAATTAGATGGTCGGGAAGCAATATTTCCTCACCTTTTATAACAGACTGAGGTAGAGTTGATAGAAATTCTTTTAAATTCACTAATAGTCTAAAGTCCTCTGGATAATAAAAATTATTTTGTGTTTTTGAAATTACAATTTTTGTTAGAAACCGATATTTTATTATTCTTCTAGCCAAATTGGAATTATTCTATCCATGTGGAAATGAGTATGAATAGTATAAACCAGGTCACTAAAAGTGATACTATAAAATAGGAGTACTAGGATGACAATAATGTTCATTATATGTCCATTTGAGTAGATTTCAACAGTCTTATTATTACTTAATTATAGAGTCCAAACCAATTCCATTGTTAAGTCTAAGAAATCCTGGTCAAAATATAACTCCTCAAAATGAAAGGGAATACGATTATTGCCAATCGATTCAATTTGATCTCTGTATCAAGTGTTGTTCAAAAGTTTCGACTGTATAGGAGGCTCCAGAAGGTTGTGGTCATCCTACAGCTCTGAAAGCTACTGATTCGAAAATAATTCACCACATATACTGAAATATTACAGAATATCAATACGCCATTCGATAAGAGCGAGCAGGCATAAGTTGCGAAGTTTACAGCATAACCGTCATCACTTTCATTAAGCCAACGCTACTGAAAAATAGATCATATTAGAGTCATTTAACCCTCGCTAATATCCCTAACCACCATTAAAGCAGAAATATTAATCATATAGTTACCATTAATGAGTTTACGATATTAATATCGATAAATCAAGATAGTACTGAATGCAAAGTTTTAAGAACAATGATTTTCATGCTTGGTAATATTTTGAAGTAGAATTATCAAATTTGAGAAATTATTGTATAAAATGGTATACGTTTCAACAAATTTGCTTTCAACATGTTTTTATCAATCCGATTTATCTGATCTATATTGGGTAAAGGTAAAATCGTCGTTATAGAAGGAACAGACAAGGCAGGCAAAAGGACCCAGTCTAGAATGCTTGCCGATACTCTCAAACATTCCGGCAATATTTGTGTTAATATGGATTTTCCTGATTATAACACCCCGATTGGGGCTGAAATCAAGGCTTTTCTAACTGAGAAACATGATTATCCTACTGAGGTAAAGCATTTACTTCTATCAGCGAATCGTTGGGAGAAAAAAATAGAGATAGAAAATATGCTAGAGAATGGCACCATTATTATAATGAATAGATATTATCATTCTAATCTAGTTTATGGAATTTCCAATGGTATGCACTTTAATTGGTTGCTCAACCTTGACAAGGGACTTCCCAAAGCAGATATTGTTATAGTTCTAGAGATTAGTCTCAAAATCTCCGAAGAAAGAACCTTAGAGGGTCGAGATTTGTTCGAAGGCGACAAAGAATTAATGAATCAAGTCTATAAGAATTATCGTAAACTTGCAAGGAAATTTAAATGGAAGATAATCAACGGCGAGAATGACGTACATACAGTGCACCAACAGCTATCAAATTATGTTAAAAAAAAACTGAAGATCTAAAAAACCTTACTTCATGACTAATATTAATTTTAACTATCAAACAATTATTACTTATGTAATTATTACAATAAAGAGAATCGTATTTCCCTAATCGCAGGGTCATGATTTAATGATTATTGAGTTTAGAAATTTCAAGCTAAAGAGGAAAATTATAAAAGCAAAAACGAATGTAGTTCTTGAAATGGAATTCAAAAGTCAATTTTGATAAAAAAAATTGGGGAACTTTTCCATAATATATGATTAATTTTGCAGTGATGCTGCTGTATCGTGATTTATGTATACAAAAATTTACCGTCTATCAGGCTAATGACTTTTGAGTTGGTACCTATTAACGATATATTTTAGCTAAGATCTAAATATCATAATCCAAGCAGGCCATTAGGACTTTATTGGAGTTTATTGCATGTTGTTGGCAAAGGCTTAGCCAACAGCGATATTAAGATGTATAATATCCAGTTCAAAGTTTAATTTCTACGAACTAGAATCATTTTCAACAAGAAAATGAAATTTTCCGGGGAGATTACCGATCCAATTCATCGTTATATACGCTTCTCTGATGTTGAGCGAGATCTGATAGATAACTCAATATTTCAACGTTTGAGAAGGATTAGACAACTTGCTGGTGCTCATTTAGTCTACCCGAGCGCTCAACATTCTCGTTTTGAACATTCTCTAGGTGTTATGCATGTTGCAGGCTATGCCGGTGAAAATCTGTTGGCAAAAGGCTATATTGAGAATGAAGAGCAGATCCAGAAATTAAGACTAGCCGCTTTGCTTCATGATATTGGTCATGGACCTTTTTCTCATCTCTTCGAAGAAGTGTTAGAAGCTAAATGCAATCTAAATCACGAACAGATCGGAGGCAAAATCATAATACAAAGCGAAATTAAGGACACTTTAGCAAATTATGGTTATGATTGTGCTGAGATATGCAGTTTATCTTTTGGTCGGTCGAAGGTGAAATTTATGAATGAAATAATCGCAGGCGCCCTCTCTGCAGATATCATGGATTATCTGCCAAGAGACGGATTGTTTACAGGAGCAGAATACGGTAAAATTGACTATCATAGGTTGATTAGCTCATTTGAAGTTACCCCAAATGGACACCTGGCCATCAACAGGTCTGCATTATATTCGTTCGAATCGATGTTGATATCAAGATATGAAATGTTCAAGGCTGTATATTTTCATAAGACTGTACGATCTGCTGAAGTAATGCTTTTGCATTCATTAATGTTGGTCGACGACCAGCTGGATCTTACGGATACCTCTGCTGACAATTTTCTTAGACTTACTGATGAATACACACTAGATAGAATTTGTTCACTTAAAACTGGAAACAAGATAGGTATCAAGCTTGCAAACGATTATAGAAATAGACGATTATTAAAGTGCGTCTATGAAAAATTTTTGCACAAGCGTGACAAGCTATACAGGAAAATGGACAGGCGAGTTCTGAATGAGTTGGAACTAAAAATCGCTCATGCTGCACATGTGAAGGAAAATTCTGTTTTTGTAGATGCTTCTAAGGCTCCATCAATGCCATTGTCTCCGACAAAAAAAGAGATAAAGTCAGTTTTGCTAGTCGAGAAGAAACAAGATTATGAAATTCCGACAACCGAACTACCCGTTATAGATTCTATAACCGGTTTTCTAGACATGCTTCGAATATATACAATTGCGGAAAATAGAAAGGCGGTGGAACAATCACTACACAAGGTAATTCATGATGGTGAAAACATCTAATATGATAAAAGAGTTCAAAGGACCGATAAATAAATCCTCTAACAAGATCACAACATCGAAAAGAAAAAGAATCGTTATAAAACTGAGCGGAAGTATATTCCACCAAGAAACTCAGAGCAATACAATCAAGGGATATGCCAAAATGTTAACTGGTCTAAATACGATTGTTCAACCACTAGTTATCGCAGGAGGAGGCAAAATAGCCAGGCATTATATTCATCTAGCAAGGCTTCTTGGATCGGATGAGGCTAGCCTTGACAGCATCGGAATCTACGTATCAAGATTGAATGCCCAGTTATTAACAATAGCTTTAGGCGAATATGCTTATTCACAAGTACCAAAGAATCTTGACGAGATTTCAATAGCTGCAGATAGCGGCAAAATCGTAGTCTCGGGCGGTTTGCATCCTGGTCAAAGTACAAATGCCACTTCTGCATTAATAGCAGAGAAAGTAAGAGCAAGCAGATTTTTGAATGCAACAGACGTAGATGGAATCTATAATTCTGATCCGAATACGAATAGAAAAGCAAGACTATTCAGACAAATTACTGTTGATGAGTGTATAGAGATTCTAAAGAAAGGGAGTTCAATGGCTGGTACATATGATCTCATAGATCTTGTAGCATTAAAGGTGATAGAACGTTCAAGGATTCCCACTGTTGTTTTAAGATCCGATGTAAAAAATATAAAGAATGCTGTTACCGGTAAAATCTATACAGGAACCGAAATAATTATGGCTAAGAAACGGTCTTGATTTGTCCTTTATATTCTATAATGCCATCAACAACAATTTTTTGATAAATCTCTTCTCCTTTCGCCAACTCAAGGGGCCTTGACTGAGCTTTTGCGTAGCCATCATTATCGCATATAAAAATCATCATTTCGCTCCCCCGAATCATTTTCCCTACCAGCATTTCTTCTCCAACAGGTTCAAAACCTGTCTTGCCTTGTTTTATAGT
>JAICSL010000333.1 GCA_025936955.1 Nitrososphaeraceae archaeon | reverse complement strand
GTTTTTCCTGTGCCTGATAATCCAAAAAATAATGCAGTTTCACCATTTCTACTAACATTGGCTGAACAGTGCATAGGGAATACACCTTTCCTCGGCAGAATAAAGTTCATTACAGAGAACATGGCCTTTTTAATTTCCCCAGCATAAGAAGTCGCGCCTATTAGTATTAATTTTTTTTTGAAGTTAAGGATGATAAAAGTCTCACTCCTTGTTCCTTCTAAAACAGGCTTTGACGCAAATTCATTTATAGAAAATAAAGTAAATTCTGGTTTAAAGCCTTTAAGCTCATCTGCTGTGGGATGAATGAAAATTTGAGTTGCGAATAACGTATGCCATGCTTTATCGGTGATCACTCTTATGGGGAGTCTTACAACGGGATCAGCTCCTACAAAACCATCAAAAATGAAGCAATCTCGATTCGAAACATACTTTTTCATTCGGTTGAAAATTTTTTGGAAATTTTCTTCTGAAATTCGATGATTGATTTTGCCCCAATCCACTGAATTATGAGTTGTTTCATCATCAACAATAAATCTATCGTCAGGAGATCTTCCTGTAAACTTACCAGTATTTACAGAGAAGGCACCGGAAGAAACGAAATTTCCTTCATTTCGATGAATGGCGATTTCTAATAATGATGGGACTGACAGGTTTGTACGTACGCTCCCAAATCTTACATTCATGTCTTAAATTCAACATAAACTTTGTAGTTATAATCTTTGGGTTGTCGACAGCTAATTAAACTAAGAATTTCAAATTTATTCATCTAAGGGAACAGAGATATATCGGAATTTTACCTCGGCTATAAGATAGAGTAAACAATTATTATACTAATTGCTAACTTTTTCTGTTCGAGTATAAATTTACGATTTGCTACAACTATTTTAGTTATATAAATCCGTGATCTGGTTCATAACTTATATTCTATAAATAAAAAGCAGGATATGTTAATTTACCGTCAGTTCATAAGGTGAACCAATGCATACAAATTCAAAGCTTTGATCGAAGTCTGGCTTATGAGCTAGGGCTAGATCTCAATAGAAAGGGTTCATATTAGCGGATTTGTATTTCTTTAACGATTCATTAATATCTCATAGTCTGGTACCAATCAAGGTAATTTTGCATTGTTCACATATTTGCTCGTCAATATGAGATTCCATACTATGATGAACATCACAAATAATCAAAGTATACCGCATATAGTTACATAATTCAATAAACTTGGCCATAGTACTTGGTGTATATGCTTTATCCTCGGCCAAATCACAGGATATATCATCTATCATTTTGGTAATATCCTGAACTGAACCAAGCTTTGAAATCAATTCCACATCTCCGCGAGTGCCTCTAATATAGTTACTTACAGCAGCTTGAGTAATACCCAATAATTTTGCTACATTTTCTTCCTTGAGTTGGTACTGTTTTATAAGCTTCTTTGCTAAGAGAGCTCTAATAGCAGGAATCAGAGATTTGGCCTCAATTTCAGATGGCAGTAGCATTGTGTACATCCATAAAATTTAGGATTTATTATATAAAGTTTGACTTTCATCAAAAGACTGTCTACATTTTTATGTTCTGGAATGTATTCTAGTATTCCAAGAAAAGTGGATTTTTGATCCAAGTCCTAGTCTCAAGACATACTTAAATATCCGCTCACTTTGAATGTATTGTCAATATGAACAATTGCTGCTCCTGTTGTTTATCAGAATATTATGGAGGATACAGTTTTTAATTTGAGAATAAAATTTGGTTTTACTCAGGGTCTTAATGTCGCTAGGCTAGGTTTGGATGAAACTCAGATTATGACAGCTTGTCAGATAGCCGATAGACTAGACTATGATTCTATATGGGCGATGGATCATTCAAATGTACCTCAATGGAAGAATGCCGTTGTTAATGATGCTTGGATTATCCTAGCTGCTATCGGAGCAATAACTCATAAGGTTGAATTAGGCACATGCGTTACTGATGCCATTAGAAGACATCCGTCTACTATTGCACTATCAACGGTCACTCTTGATAGAATCACTAACGGGAGAGCGATACTGGGAATTGGTGCGGGCGAAGCTCAGAACGTAGTGGATTTTGGAATTGAATTCACTAAACCTGTCACCAAGTTCAAAGAGCAACTTGAGGTGATAGAAAAGCTTTTTGGATCGGATCCGGATAATCATGTTGACTATTCTGGTGAATATTACCGATTGATCAATGCATGTCTTCAGGCCAAGAGCATCCGAAAACCAAGACCACCAATATATATTGCAGCAGGAGCTCCAAAAACACTTGAATTATGCGCTAGATTTGGAGATGGTTGGATTCCAATTGGTTATACTCCAGAACTATTCAAGCATCACGTCGATGTGATTATGGACCATTCCAAAAAGTTT
>JAICSL010000038.1 GCA_025936955.1 Nitrososphaeraceae archaeon | reverse complement strand
GTGATGATGTATCACTACTACTAGTCTTTGGTGATGATGTATCACTACTACTAGTCTTTGGTGATGATGTATCACTACTACTAGTCTTTGGTGATGATGTATCACTACTACTAGTCTTTGGTGATGTGTCGCCGACTTTAGTGTTTCCATGACTACTATTGCTATTTGACTTTGCAGCTAATGCTGGATAAGATAAACTGCCAGCTACCACAATACTCAGTGTAACAATAACTCCAAGTATTGCAAACGTTGTTTTCGCACTCATTACACATGTCATATTTATATAAGTTATAAGACATGTGCTCATCGATATCAGAACTAAGATTAGAATTACTTCATATCTAATTTTTTATATTCATGTTATACTATCCAGTAATGCGACTAATTTACAGAATCAAAGTAAATAGAATAATCGTTCTGAACGATTCAGTTTGTCAATCAAATAAAAAGTAAGTACTGAAAAATGTTTAAATGAATGGTTAGAAGTTACTGTATAATATCAATCAAAATCAAATAGGTGAAGAATTATCACTTGATTGATAATCTATTATCTGGCCCATACCTATTCTCTATCTGGCATTAGACTTATTTTTGCTTCCAAATTAATCATGTCTTGAATAAAATTTGGATATGATACGTCTACAGATTGTACTCCAGAAACTATTGATTTTTCAGACAACAAAGATGCAATAGTAAATGCCATAAATAACCTGTGATCGTTAAATGCTTCAAGCGAAGCATTTTTCAAGACGCTAGGAGCGATGATTGACAAGCCATCTTTTTTTTCTTTGATAATTGCCCCAAGTTTAGTCAATTGGGAAGCAATATTTGTGATCCTATCTGTTTCCTTTAATCTTGCATGAGCTACACCTGATATCGTTACCTGAGATCTTGCTTTTAGAGCTAGGATCGATATTACTGGCAACAGGTCTGGAGAATCCATGATGCAGAATTCTCCACCCTCTAGCTTTTCTGAACCATAAGCAGTTATCTCTCCTTTTTGTTTGTCAATTTTTAGATGACCTTCCATCATTCTTATAATATCCAATATTTTTGAATCGGCCTGAGGTAGAGAGAAATTTAAATCTTTTACAATAATTCCATCATCGCCCCCAGCCAAAAGTCCTGCTGCAAGCATTACTGCTGCAGTAGAGAAATCACCAGGAATCTCAAATACTGTAGGTTTGTACTTATTACTTTCAATATAATATTCTAAAAAATTTGGATCATGATCGATCTTAACGCCAAATGTTTTCATAGTTTCAAGAGTGGAATATATATATGGTTTCGACACTTGTTGATCCTTAATTCTCAGTGTCACTTCAGTATCAGCATAGATACATGAAATTAAAAGCGATGAGAGAAACTGGCTTGAAACACTTCCGTCAATTACAGCTGTTCCTCCCTTGATCCCTCCACCTCTCACTATAAGCGGAGGAGTACCATCCATCTTTGTAGAATAAGCATATACTCCCAATTGCTCTAAGGCATTCAATATTGGGTACATTGGCCGCCTACGAAGACTCTCATCGCCTGTCAAAACAGTGAATCCTTTTTTCACTAATGCAGACATCGCACACATTATTCTTATCGTAGTACCAGAATTTTCAGCGTTGATAATATTTTCTGGAGTGTCTAAGTTATGGTTACCGGCTACATGCAAAATATTATTAGTATGGTGAATATTTGCACCAAATGCTTTGCAGGCGGCAAGAGTTGCTAGCGTATCACGAGAGAGCAGAGCATTAGAAATAATAGACTGTCCTTCAGCAAGAGAAGCAATAGCAATTGCCCTGTGACTGTAGCTTTTACTCGATGGACATCCCAAGACTCCATTTATCTTCGATTTTTCTATCTGAATACTAACCAACTATTCTTTTCACACAGGCCTTCTGATTATTGACTTTAGAAACAATAATGATACCCTCGAACTCCGCAAAGGCAGATTTGATATCGTCTATTACGTCTTCATAAGCTACAGCTGCGATGGAGGGTCCATTTCCAGAAATACTAGCTGCCAATGCACCTTTTTCAAGAGCTGATAATATCGGTTCGTATCGGCTCGATAGCGAAGCTGAGAGAAGGATACCATTTAATTTCATTGCTTTCCAATATTCACCAGACTCAGCTAACTTGAAGGCATCTGTAAAAAATTCCGACATCACACTTAACTTAGATATGTTTCCTCGCAATATATTTTGTGGAATGAAAATTATTGCATGTAGATTATCGGGCGCTTTTTCTCTGCGTATTAGTCTGCGAGCATAGTTGTCAGTTACTACAAAGCCACCGAAGTAACAAGCAGCAGAATCATCATATGCTCCCGTAACGGTAATTTTTGCATCTAGAGATGCATTTATAGCAGAGTTCAAGACAATTTGGTCATCTATTTCATCTGTTACAAGTTTGTTGCATGCTAGAGATATTGCGTTAGAAACTGCACTCGAACTTTTTAATCCAAACCCTCTAGGAATTTCGGATTTTATATTTATGGATATTAAATTATTGTCGATTATCTCTTTTGGAAGAGTATTGTAAAGTATATTCCGAACAAGTATATCTTCCTTCATTTCATTACATTCGATGCCATAACCACTTTTCAATTCAAGATCAACTATAACTTTTAAAGATATTCCTAATGCTGAGCCATTTCCTGTTGCAACTGCATTAACTATAGAAATGGCCCCGTTCATGGATGCGGTAACTTTATTTCTCATCTAGGTTCGCCAAATATTCCAAATAGAGCCTTTTTCATAGCATCTCTTGGTGCATTTATTCCTGTCCAGATTTCAAATGCCTTTGCTCCTTGTTCTAACAACATTTCATAGCCATAAACTACATCAGCATTAGCATATCTTGCGTTTTCAATTAGATCAGTGATAACTGGCTTATAATTAATATCATAAACAATGCTATCTTTGCTTATGTGTTGATAACCGATAATATTTTCTTTATCATTCATTTCTTGAGGTATTGTATTTATAATAAGATTTGACTTGGAAGCAAGATGCGAAGTATTAGATAACTCCGCAGTTTCACATTCTAGACCTAGAGTAGAGCCCATTTTCTTCAACTCGTTCGCTCTCTCGTGGTTTCTATTAGAAATCATTATTTTAAAAATCCCTTTTTCTTCGGAAAGGGCTGCAATGATAGCATGAGCCGCTCCGCCTGCACCTAGTAAAAGAATCGTCATTCCATCAAAATTTACTTTTCTTCTATGTAGCGGTTCAATAAAACCATAAATATCAGTATTGTAACCTTTGAATACCCCATCAACATTAATTACTGTATTTACTGCGTTTGCTTTCTTTGCTGTCTGATCAAGATCATTCATGTATTTTATAATTTCCACTTTGTTAGGAATAGTCACATTGAATCCAGCGATATTGATAGCACGAAGTGAGTTAATTGAATCTTCTAACTCATCCTTTGACACCTTGTATGCAATATACGTGCAATTTAGATTGAGATGGTTAAAGGCTGCATTCTGCATAGACGGAGACAGAGAACTACTAATAGGGTCTCCAATAATACAGTATGTCTTAACTTGGCTTTGCATAAATTTCGGACCAAACATTGATTTTATCGTATATCTTTCTTATTTGTTTAACTGTTAACTGACCAGGGACCACAGCTTTTTCTAATGAAGCATATGTAAATGGTGCATTTCCATATATTGTGCACAGTATCCTAGATAATATGCCTGAATCTCCCATCGCAAACGCGATTAAATTTAATCCATTAGCATTTTCATATAGATCTAGAATACGTAAAGCGTCTTGACCCGTCTTTGCTGTTGTTACTACTTTTATATGATTGCTGTAGATTCTCATTTCTGTAATAATCTCGGTAAGCTCTGTATTTTCGGGAGTTTCTTCAAAGTTATGCCAAGAAACTAGCAGTGGGGTTTTCTGATCTTCCAAATAGTCAGCTAGATCATCGTTTTCTTTGATAGTTTTGAGTTCTATATCAAGCAGCATAGGTTCAATAGCAGATAGTTTTTTTAACCAGGTAATTCGGTCAGAGTGACTTCCCGTAAATTTGCCTTCCTGTTCTGGTGACCGGATGGTAAATATTGCTTTTGTTTTAAATTCCTCAACAATTTTCAAAGCATGAGACATATCTGATAACTTTAAAAAGTCAAAGCGAATTTCTACGTAATCTGATCCCCAATCAAAAGCTTTATCAATTTGATATTTTAATTCATCCAGATCTTCTGTTGCTATTGTGGTACAGATCTTATTCATTAGTGCTTATTTTTATATATCTAATTAATTGCTTTATGAGTTTTGATAATCGTTATATCTATAATCGAATCGCAAAGATACTTTGACTAATATCATATAAACCTTAATTTTAATAGAAAATTTATTAGTTAATTATTAACTTGTTGAATAGTATTTCGTCTTCTTATAACTGCACGCGATTAGATGCAGGACAACAAATATCATCCTAATAGTGAAAGCCTTCACTATTCGTGATAAATTTCCTGTCTAGTTGGGCAATGATCCAACGAATTACCTTGAGTTAACAATCACAACAATTATTCTAAAAGTGAAATTTTTGTTCTATTGCTTTGGATCTATGAAATATCAAATATGGAAGCAAAATGTTACACAAAAATATACCGTGGATTTAAAAATGTCAATGTCAATGTTTAGTATGATCTTAATATATTTTGAAAAATGCTAAGAATATTAAATTTTATTTGTGAACTTTTATTATCTCCAAGGATATCTTATTTGTGGTCAACAATCTTCCGTAGTTTTATTCAGGATACAAAAATTTTACCTGACTTAAATAATTATGATCCACATCTCCAACACGTCTAAGGTAGGATTTCTCTCGCGACTGAATAATCATCAATATTTATAGTGAGAATTATTAGTTGGATCTCTAAATAAATCAGTTTATTGACAATATATGGCAAAAAAACGATACAACATCAGATAAAAATATGAATTTGGAACACATCAACAAAAAAGTATCAGCCTACACCTGCAGGTGGATGACTAGATGTACCATGTTCCATTTTTTGATGCGCATTTAATTCTTCAACACTGTCAAAGGTTCTACTACAAACACTACAGCGATGCGATTTCGGTTTTTTAAAGTTAGAGGAAGAAGATGCAGCCATATCTAACCAATGTATATTACAAACAGCAGATAATTAAAGATGACACATTAGTTAGTCTGACGTCTACAATGAGATGGAATTTTTTTCCAATTAGGTATTAATGCTTCGGATCTAATATGTAGAGGTTCATCAACAAGCCGTGATCTTGCTAATTTAACATATTCTTTCATGATATCTACTCCAATATAATGCCGCTGAAAATGAAAGGCAACTTTCGTAGTTTGTCCACTTCCGTTGAAAGGATCTAATATAATATCTCCTTCATAGGAATATAATTTCATAAGACGATATGGAATTTCTTCAGGAAAAGGACATGGATGTTCTATATATCCTGGCGGGACAGGAGCGATATGCCAGATAGAGTTTGCAATTTCCTTTGTCCATTCCTCATGTGTTGCAGGAAGCATTTCTTTGCGTTGAGTTCTACCGCTGCTCACGTCTCCTTTTCTCAATACAAGTATAAATTCATGCATTATATTTGCCCTGTAATATTTTGGATATGGATTAGTTACAAATGAACCATACCTGTTCGTCCCGCCCGTAACTTTGTGCCAAATAATTTCCTCATGAAGACTCCAATTGCCAAATGGTCGTACAAGTTTTGACAATAACATATGAGGCAACGGAAGAATAGTTCCGTTAATTACTTCATTACCAATAACGATGCAGCAATATCCGCCCTCTCTAGTTATTTGGTAAACTCTATCATTGAATATCTCAGTCATTTCGTTTAGATAATCACGGGTCCCAAGTTTATGTCTGCCACGATAATATGCTCCATTTCCAGACACATGCATCCCATAATCAATAGCATTACCATATGGCGGAGACGTAATAGTTAACTGAATAGAGTTAGAATTAGCTTTTGAGAGCACATCTTTACAATCGCCAGTAATTATTTCATCAATAATATTCTCCTGAACAAGCATTAAATACTGGACTCTATATTTAGCCATATTTACAATACTTTAAAATAGTCAACTTTATGATAAAGAAAAACTATTTTGCCAATCAATTACTACTTTTCTAATATTCGTTCTTTTACTTCAATTCCAAAATGTCTTCCAGATGGCGCCTTCGCATAACAAAGTACAAAATCGTCTACTCTGACATTGGTAACTGGTGTTAATTGTCCATCTTGTCTTATCAGAGTTATTGTTTCTGCATTTTGCAAAATTACAGTTCCGATTTCGCCGTCAAGTTCTGCTTTAATCAGTCTTAATGGACGAGTCTCAATCTTTGATCTTCCTACGGCAGCAGTCCTGGAAAAACCATCTTTATTAACTATTAACACTTCATTACCAGATTCGATTTCTGAAAGGTAAGAAGTTTTTCCGTCAGGCAGCATGGTATAACAATAGACTGCTCCAGCGTTAACTCTGAATGGCCGCGGCGAGGTAAAAGAAGATCCTACAGATTCATTATGAATAAGGAACATAAAGTTAGATTTGCTGCCTATAAGCATTCCTTCTCCAATTTCAAGGATTGATGCAGTATCTACACATACTCTCTCCCCAATTCCCACGTCCTTTACTTCTAGAATCTTGGCTGGTTTGAGACTGATGATTGTATTATGAAGATATCCAAGGATTTCATCGATTTCCTTCTCATTGTTTGTAGATAAAATTACGCCGTCTACACCTAGTTCCAAAACAGCAAACATTCGTATAACTTCTTCCGCATTTTTAGCAGTAGCATATATTTTGGTCTCTGATTTATGAAGCCTAGCGATAATATTTTCTAAAGGGATAATCTTCCAGTCATAAGTGTCGACTACAATAAATCTGGCCCCTGCAGCGGATGCATTTATAATTTCTTCAATATCATTGTTATTTGATACCTTTTTGAAATAGCCTATAACTTTGTCAGATGATCTCGACTTGTTTAAGTCCTCATATTTTGTGCAAATAATCAAATCTGCGTCTTCGGACTCAAAAATGGTTTTAAAATTCTTTCCTGAAATAAAGTTAGGATCGATATAAAGAATCTGGATATTATTCAACTTTGATATGAATTCTTCTAAGTTTGAATTTGGAACTGTAGGACGGATTATTATTTCTTTATTCTCATGATCTCGCAAGATTGACAAGCACCTCTTTTGTATTCTTTCCTTCTATGATGATTTGACGCAGAGCATGTATAATTGCACATGGATTTTTGTGTTGAAAGATCTTTCGTCCAAATGTTACTCCAGCAGCACCGGATTTCATTGCTCCAGCACACATCTCTATAATTTCTTTATCAGTGTTCGCTTTCGGGCCACCGGCTATCACAACAGGAACGGGACAGCTTTTTATAACTTTTCTAAAGGAAGTAACATCTCCTGTATATAATGTTTTCACGATATCTGCACCTGTTTCTGCTCCAATTCTTGCGACATGTGCAACAATTTCTGGATTATGAGGATCCTTAATATTTATACCTCTAGGATACATCATTGCCACCAATGGAACACTCCATTCAACACATTTGTCAGAAATTATCCCTAAATTTTGAAGCATGTCAGGCTCGTCTTTTCCACCAATATTGACATGTACTGAAACTGCATCGGCACCAAACCTTAACGCTTCTTCTACGCTGCCCATCAATACCTTTCGGTCGGGATATAGCCCAATCGATGTACTGCCGGAAAAATGAGCAATTAATCCTATATTCGGAGGTCGTGGCATTGATTTTATAATGCCTGTGTTAACAAGGATGCAAGTGAGACCTGCATTTTCACACTGATATACCATTTCATGAATATTTTCTAAACCAGAAATAGGACCATTACTGATACCGTGGTCCATCGGAATACAGAGCATCTTGTTATCCTTCAAGATTCTGCTAAGCCGAATGTCCCTTCCAAAAACCATAGGTAAGAAAAATATCTTTTAACCCTACTTAAAAGTTGATATGTTTTTAGTAATACATTCAAGTATAGTAAAAATTATATACACATAAATATTTTATTTGAAGGTTTTATTTGACGTTAACGAAAATAAATGAAAAACGGCCGATGATTTCGCTGTCTATTGTTAAGGATTAAGAAGGAGTATACTTACAATTGATTATTTGTAAGAGATTTTACATAGGGGTCCCATCTGTTGTTTGTGACTATTCTTATCCATCAACTCAGTCAATATGGCCACCTTTTTTGTGTTGATTTTTGATTTATGGAGTGTATCATTATCTCCCAAATTTTTCAATACATTGTCTATTTCTTCGTAGGTTAATCCAATTTCACTTTCTGCAGTTTGTCCTTTCCAGATTCTGGGACTACTTTTTTTCTCTATAAAAGCAGATGACAGTTGTAGATACCTTGCCATTTCTCGTACTTCTGTCTTGTATAAATCGGCTATTGGAAAGATATCCGCCGCTCCATCTCCATGCTTTGTATAATAACCTAATTTTTGTTCACTTTTATCTGTAGTTCCCAATACTAAATAATTCATTATTCCTGCATAATAATATAATATGCACATTCTCAGTCTTGAGGCGAAGTTTCCCTTTGCTAATTTATTTTTTGGAAGATGTCTTAGAAATTGATTCTTTGTTTTGCCTATTTCAATAATTTTATATTTTATTTTTAGGATGTTTGCTAGTTTTTTAGCATCCTCTACATCACTTGTTGGAGTAATAGGAGAATCTGGCAGTATCAGGGCAAAGACATGACTTGATCCGAGCGCCTTTACCGCCAGGGTTGTTGCTACTGCAGAATCTAATCCTCCGCTTAAACCGACTACAACTCCATTAGCTTTTCGTTCATTTACTTCCAAAATGATGAAATCAATAATAGTTTTGACAACAATTTCGAATTGCATAATACAATATTAGTACAAACAATAGATATATACATCACTTCGGATTTTTGGGAAACATTTTATTTTTTTGTTCTGACTAGTTCTCTACTGTGGCATAATGTTCAGTAAATTTTAACAAATTATCTAAGCAGCAATAAATACGTTGCACATAAACATGATAAATATTATTAAAACTAATAAACCAATGACTAAATTAATGCAGACTTTATGGTGTTAAAATCAATATTGTATTTTAAGACATGAAGAAAGTATTATTGATAATAGGCGTATTCATAATCTTCTTTAATTTTAGTTTTACCTTGACGACTCGTTCGTTCATAGATGAGGGTATACCAAATAATCCTAGCAATTTCTATGTCGATGATGTTTTGAGTAATACAGTGAAATACGTACCATTTAATAACACATTCTACACCAAAGGATCTATAATATCGATTATTCTTGATACTAACTTGAACACTACAACAATGATCAATAACAACAAGACGATGGCCGCAAATATTCCTGTACCTTTGAAAAATACAACTCCATTATCTACTCCTAACTTTACTAGCAGATACAATCCATTAAGTAATACCTCAATTACATCTCGTGGTCAGAATTTAGATCTCAGTTTGGTAGGTCTATTAACTGAACTTATTTCAAATTCTATGATATCGGGAAATATTACGAATACTCAAGCAGCATCAACAACACAAGCAGCATCAACAACACAAGCAGCATCAACAACACAAGC
>JAICSL010000135.1 GCA_025936955.1 Nitrososphaeraceae archaeon | reverse complement strand
GCGACAATCATAATTATATATATAAATGAAGTAAATGATACTTCTATTTTTTTCATGTTACAGAGTAAACAATATAATATTTGGTTCTGTTGAATCTTCGGGTGTTGTAAATGGGTGTTGATTTCTGGGTGATGATTGCTGTGACAACAACCTTTGTGGAAACCACTTCTGCCCATCACTAAGCCAAAGAATGTTCTTTTCTATTCTGTAGTCAACCACCTTCTTACATTCATGTAGCCTTTTTTCTTCTACAATCAAAGAACGTCCACATTTGCTGCATCGGGATAAATTGCCATTTGTCATATTTAATCACGTTTTTTCGGAAACATTTTTTCATAAGACGTAATCAAGTTTTTTCTATCTTCCAGTTCATTTGCCAACATGATATTTTCTGACTTTTGTTGTTCAAATTTGATTTTCCAATTTTCCACTTCTTTTTCTAATTCCATTATTTTCTCTTCATCTGTTTTATCTCTGAATTCTCCTTTTATCGCACCATATACCCTACCTTCAAAAATGGCATCATATAACCAGTCAGTTGGTTCAGGTGGTGAACCATCATCATTAGGGCAATTGTCATATTCTTGAAGATACCTCAATTTCTTGTGAAATGTGTCAGCAAATTCTTCAACGTTTTGTTTACCTCGAAATTTTTCAAAATCTATTGAAATGTTTCCCCATAGTAAATTTCTCAACAAGGCATAAACTGTATCTTCCTTGAATTTAATGTTGAAGACGGTCATTTCTTTGATTCCTCTTTTTTCCCTTCTTTTAGATACTTACTGATAAGCTCTTCAATCACTTCATTCTTCTTTCTGCCGCCATGCTCTTCAATCACCTTTATTGTAAACTTTCTCCACAAATCCTCAGGTAGGTCTATGGTAGTCTTTACTTTTTTAGTCTCCATATAGATTCATTATATACTTAGGTGTTTGGGTTTATAAGTTTATGGCCTTCCATGTAGGTAAGTTTATATGCATGGATATCTAAGTGTATAGAAGGGCATAAGGGCTTGAAACAAGATAACCCGACAAACAATTCGGAAGCTCGGATGAGGAGAGGTTTAGAACTCCTTGAGAGAGGCACAAAGATTAATGAAAACAAGGATGGCAGTTTTGCTATCCCCTCTCTGACGAGCAATGTAACTTATGAGGTTAGGATTATCGAAAAGATCTGGGTTTGCACCTGTCCAGACTTTGAGTATAGGGAAGTTGAATGTTGTAAGCACATCTATGCTGTAAGGTTCTGGATTGCTACCAATTCATGTATCAAGGAAGAACCAAAGCCAAAAGTGTTTGCTGAGGATTCAATCCAGTGTGATAAGTGCGGTTCAATCTGTGTCGTAAAGTATGGGATGTCAGCAGATAAGCAGGTTTTCAAATGCAAGGATTGTCAGCACAAGTTCAGAGAACCCTCAATGTTAAAGAAAGCAAAGTTTAGTCCTGAACTAGTAACACTAACTTTAGACCTTTACTTCTCGGGCTTGTCGCTAAGAAAGATTGCAAGGAATGTTAATGACCACTTTAATATCGAGATTGACTTTTCAACAATCTACACTTGGATTCAAAAATATATCCCTATCCTATCTAACTATGTGAACTCACTAAAGCCACAGTTAGGAGACACATGGCATGCTGACGAATTGTTTGTTAAAATGAAAGGTGGAGAAACAAGGAAAGGTAACACGAACATCGCATATCTATGGAATGTAATGGATAGACAATCACGTTTCCTGATTACTTCTAAACTCTCAGAACACAGAGACAAGGAAGGTGCAATTAACGCATTCAACCAAGCAATACATAACTCACATGGACAGAGCCCAAAAGAAATCCATACTGATGCATGGAGAGCATACAGGGAAGGAATAGCTCAAACATTTGGCTTAAAAGCAGACCATATCCCAAAGTGCGGGATTAACAAACCACATGCTAACAATAACAGAATTGAAAGACTAAATGGAACACTAAGAGAAAGGGTTAAGGTTCAAAGAGGCTGGAAACAAATGAACACAGCATTAGCAGAAGGTCAGAGAATCCAGTACAATTTCGTAAAGCCACATCAAGCATTAGATGGTGAAACACCTGCAAAGAAAGTTGGATTAGAGATTAAAGGAAAGAACAAATGGATTACAATGATACAAAATTCACAGAAATATCAATAGTTCGTTTAACGTCTGTTTCTTTGATATATCACTATGGAATCACAAAATAGTGGAATCATCATAGCGGGAGTAACTGAGGGAAAAAACTATCCTACTAGGAAAAACGGCAAACCATTTCTTGACCTCACAGGATGCAAGAATATTATCATTGTAGATAGAGAATATTTTCTAAAAAATAACGAAGAAATTAAGGTTTTAGCATCTCATTAGGATAATTTTTGCTTAAATAATGGCTTTAACTAGCAGTTCTGTTGACGCAACTGACGATAGAACTGACTCAATTCATTATTGGCATTCTAGTGGTAGCAATTCCAGCTGCAATTTTTATTGCAAGATTACAATGGAGAGTTAATAGCTTAGAAAAGCAAATGAAAGAGCATCCATTGTTAGGTGCATATAGAGATTTTCAAAAAGATAGAGGTATATTCTACTTCTTAGATGATGTCTTAGGCAAGGGTAAGGTAGAGGGTGGAAAACAATGACAGTTGACCTAAATCGAGAACAAATTGCTAAAAGGCAACACCTTACTGAAAAGTTAATAGGAGAATCAATATTAAAAGAAGAGGCAGAAGAGTTAAAATCCATTCTAGAAATAGAGAGAGAGAAAGCAGTAGAACTAAATGATTGCATGTCAATGATTGCAATCCTATTTCTGTTGAATAGGGTAAATGATTTTTTATCAACTAGCAATCATATTAGTATAGAGGGTATAACTCTGGATGATTTTCCTAATGGGATTGATTTTAGACAAGCCAAAGGCATAGATGCTATAATCAAAAAAAAATTGAAATAGAAGTTTAGAGATAATTTCATCCTCAATGTCTAAGATGATGGTTAAATGCAAGAAATGTGGGAATGAACATCCTTCAATGATACAAATGGATGAAACATCTTACAAGACGTCAACACTTTCTAATAACAGCGAACAATGTCCAAAATGTGGTCAGATGTCCACTTACAATAAAGAGGATTATTTTTTCAAATAGAAATCACAATCGTTGTCAAGCTAACCTTATATACTAAACAGTGGTAATCCTGCTTGAATAATGTCCATAAAAAGCAAAATCATGAGCGCAATGGCAGCACATCCAAAGCTTGTCACATTTGCTATTGGCTTGGGAATAACAATGGCTATTGGAACAGCAATAGGAATGTTAGACCATGGTCAGACAGCCTTTGCCATTCACCAAAGAAACCGTTAAGATCAAAGTTGACCTAAAACCTCCAACCTCATTTTTTTCTGAACTTCTTTACACTTTCATTTTCCTTGCAGGCTTCAAACAGATTTTGTTTCCTTCTGCACATAAAACAGATATCATCATAAATTGTTCTGACCTGACAGACTGGACATCGTGCCATGGTTCAGACTAGGGGAAAATCTTGATGAGAAGTAATTTATCACCCGTTTTTCAACACCCAAAAATAACACCCTGAGAATCAACAGAACCTAATATTTAACCATTTTTCTATGAGTTCTCTTAACTATTCCATTGTTATTTTAAGTATCAGTGAAAAACATCCATACTAAACACATCAAATATGAATATCGTTCCAGTGTTAATGTTGTAGATCATAGAATGAATACAAATTTGCTGTGAATATTTGTTTCCTGATGAACCATTATGTACACTTCTATTCATTAGATTTTTATAGGAAAATCATCCGACAACTTGTGGTCTCATTTCAATAGCGGAAATTAATCGCTCCTCGTTACCATAGCATCGTCGAATTATTACTTAAGGTTTTTACTTCAAACGTTTATGGTACAATGTCCAATCCAATCTGTCAGGTTAAAACAGTTTATGATGATATTTGTGTTATTTGTAGAAGGAAACAAAGATTGTTTAAAGCTTGTAAAGAGAATGAAGGGTTAAAAAAAGTTTCAAAAATAAAGGATATCAGGGTTAGCTAGTGACCAAAGCAACGTCCTTTACTTGCATTAAACGCTACGCTATTATTGCATCCTGCAGCTTCAGCTTGATGTTGGCCTACGAAAATAGGTTCCATGACTACTATCCCTAATAATCCTAATGCTGCTACTACTGCTATTATTGCTATTGTTGTGGTTTGCGGCATTTGACGACTTTTTGTAAAATTGATATATAAGAGATTCTACTAAAAATCTCTTAAACTGTCCATATCATGCAATTTTATGACACCGGTTATACATTTAGCAAAGTCTATTTCGTTGTAAAAGAATTCGACTGTAAGTTTGCATTTCTTATGACTAGATACAAAGATAATAACGCACCATTAGTTGTGGCATGTATAATGCAAATAAAAAGGCTTTTTTTAGATTATTCAATGAAAATAATGTACTAAAAGTTGTAGAATATGGTTAATTGTTAAACAGTACATTGATACTAATATATGAGAATCAAAGTGCAGATAATAAATCAGAGTATATTATGAATAATGTTTATGCTTTTGGTTAATGCTTATTATAAACAATTATACCATTTTGCACAATGGTAGAAGGTATAGGATTTCCTGATATGCTTAGTTTGGCCCAAACAATTGGAATAGTAGGAACTATGATATTGACCTTGTATTTCTCAAAAAAACAGATACAGAGCCTGTCAATTGACCAGCAAACTAGAGTTCTCAATGACTTGGATGAAAAGGTTCGTAAGATGGCAGAGATTATAATCGAAAAACCCTCAATGCAAAAAGTCATATATAAACTTGAAAAGCCATCAGAAGAGTTAGCATTTGCTTATTATATATTGTTCATTTGTTCCCATGCATATGCTATGCGCCAAAGGAATGTGCTTAATGATGACGAATGGAAAGGGTGGTTAGCATGGATTAGAAATTGCTTTAAGTATGGCACTATAGGCGAAGACTGGAAAAAGATACAGTCTGAGAAATGGATGAATCCTGCATTTGAGAACTTTGTAAACAGAGAAATAATAGGAGAAAGATCACAATCTCGCTCATGACTTTGCTCAAATGATTAACTCTCATACGTAACCATCAAACTAACACTTTCATAAAATATTGAGGAAAATCTTGAAGAAGAGTACAGAAGATTGATGGGAAAATAAACTTTGATAATTAGTATGGTAATATGCTTTATCGAAGTATTGTAAGATTCTATAGATCTTCGAATATCTGCTCTCAAAACTTTAACTAGTACTTATAAAGATTATTTATATTGAATAAAAGCGTTAAATCTCATTTTTTTTCAATTTTTTTGTTAACTCTATTATTTACTGGTATACTGCTGAGTGGGTTTAATTATCAAAAATCATATGGTCAATCGGAAACTGATGGAGGAATCGGCAGTGGAGAATCTGCTGATACTGGAACACAAGAAGCTACACCACCT
>JAICSL010000291.1 GCA_025936955.1 Nitrososphaeraceae archaeon | reverse complement strand
CTAAAAGAGAAGGTGTGACCAAAATAAGATGTGAATACGTTCCTACTAAAAGGAATAAACCTTGTGAAGATTTTCTACCTAATTACGGGTTTAAAAGAGAGGGAAATAATTATTGGGTATATTCAGCAGATCTTTCTGCCAGAATTCCAGATCACTTGGAGCTGATAATAGAATAACGTGTCTTCCAACCTCTACAATATAATTGCCCAAATCATGAATGTACCAGTTTCACTGATTAACGACCAGTCAAGCCCTGAAACTATAGAGAAATGGGATTCATTTCACAGTCTGGTTTTGTTAAATGATCTAGAAGATGCATTTGATATAAAATTTACAGTTGAAGAAGCATTGAGTATCAGAACCGTTGCTGATATCAAAAGAAATCTGCGTAATCATGGTGTATTATTGGATGGATGAAAACAGGATAGCTGCAGAATACAAACTCGATGAAATATATCTGGGTATGAAAAAACAGTTTAACATAATTATAACTGAATCGATGCTAAGGGATTTTGCAAAACTTTCCGGTGACTATACTCCTCTACATATAGATGATCATTATGCAAGTACAACTAATTTTCAACGAAAAATATGTCACGGTTTGTTGCTAGTGTCATTTTTCTCTCAGCTAATTGGAATGCAGTTGCCTGGGAAAAATTCTCTGTGTCTGTCACAATCTGTAAACTACGTCTCACCATGTTTTGTTGGGGATATAATTACAATCGAAGGAGTGGTCCTAGACAAAAGTATCTCAACAAGAATCATAACTTTGAAGACAACAATTACTAATAATCATGGAAAATGCATTATAGATGGACAAGCTAAAGTTCTAGTGAGAGAATAAAGGAGCAGTCAGATATATCCCTATTTGTATTTTTTACTTTCAAATTTAGTTTGTTTGGATGCAAATAATATAACTGTGCCAGAAATTATAATATACTTCCTAGATAGATTAGGAGAAATTGGACAAGCTAAACATAGGTATGGATATAGTAGAGATAAAGAGATTTAGGCTAAAGCCATTGAAAACAAATATGTCATTTTACTGTTCTGTTTTTGCTAAATCAGAACTAGCCTACTGTTCAAAGTATTCAGACCCCTATCCACATTTAGCTGGCATATTTGCAGCAAAAGAGGCAATTATAAAATGTTCTCAGAGTCCAACGAGGATGATAGATATAAAGATAGACCATCAGGCCGACGGACGACTTGTTGTTACTCTCAAAGAAGAACCTACACAAATAAAGATCTCTATCTCTCATACTGAATCAATTGCAGCCGCGGTTGCTATATCTGATCTAACTTAAAACTTTTTTTAACTGACAGAACACATAATAAATGTCCGTTGCGAGTTCTGTGGTTCAGTTGGCGAGATATCAAACACCCTGATTCAGGAGGAGCTGAAATATTTAGCCATCACGTCATGAAAGGATTAGTAAACAAATGTGAATATGATGTGACGCTGTTTACTGCACACTATCAGAACAGCTTAAAATACGAAAACCTCGACGGTGTTAAAATATCTAGACGTGGCGGCAAATATACTGTATATAACGCAGCAAAGAGATATTTTAAGAAATATAGTGACAGTTTTGATGTAGTCATCGATGAAATAAATGTCAAACCATTTCTAACACCTCAATTTGTCAAACACAAACCAATTTTGGCACTTGTTCATGAGGTTCCTGGAGATGCGCTAATTTTTCAGTTACATTTTCCAATGAACTATGTTATTCGGTACTATCTCATACGACAATGGTTATCATATTATAAGAACATTCAAACTGTTACAGTCTCAGAGTCTACAATGCGAGAACTCAAGAATATCGGTTTACAAAAGATATTGTTAGTTCCAGTTGGTTTAAATATCAAGCCTTTGACCGCCTTACCTACAAAGGAATTGAAACCAACCATTGTGTTTATAGGGAGACTGAAAAGGTACAAGTTAGCGGATCATGCCATACAAGCTTTTTCGCTAATCAAAAAAGAAATCCCTGAGGCAAAAATGTGGATTATAGGTGATGGAAATATGCGCAAACATCTTGAAAAGCTTACTGTTAAAGATGTCGTCTTTTTCGGCAGGGTAGACGAAGAATTAAAATATGATTTGTTGAGTAAAGCACATTTGGCATTAATGCCAAGTGTACATGAAGGCTGGGGTCTAGTTGTAACAGAATGTAATGCAATGGCCACGCCTGTTGTAGCATATAATGTCGCGGGTTTAAGAGATTCTGTTAAAGATGCTCAAACAGGAATATTGGTTAAAGAAAATTCTCCAGAGGGGCTTTCTCGTTCTGCAATCTCTTTATTAAAAGACCACGATCTTTTGACTAGATATAGCATTAATGCTCTAGCATTTTCTAGACAATTTAACTGGGATAATACTGTGAGTATTTTTGACAAAATTATTAGAAATATGATTACAAGTTTTGCAGAACACAAATTATAGTTGGCATTCTGTTATTGCTACTTGTTAACTCTTCATAAATTTTCACTGCTTAATAATTTTTTCATTTCAAAATAGGATCTGATAAAGCCTTTTCAATTTCGGTCTGACGCAAACCATGTGTTTTGGGAACTACTACTGATTGATTGGTTACCTTGTAAGTCATAACTATATGACCAATTTTAATGGTTATCTTATCTCGAGATACTCTCAGTAATGATTGAGGAAGACGAGTAAGAGTGGATATGTAGCTAGTATATTAAATAACTGCAATTAGATAGACCTGATTGCTGCTATAGTGAATATAACAATTTTTTATACCAAAATAACCTATTGTTACAGCAATTGGCCGCGAGAGCAAAATCCATAGGATATATAAAAAATATACTTGG
>JAICSL010000171.1 GCA_025936955.1 Nitrososphaeraceae archaeon | reverse complement strand
TGCTCCAGCGCGCGCTGCAATATGAGCAAATTCAAATGAAATATATCCGCCACCAATAAATACAATTCTGTCAGGTAAGTTATCGTATCCTATCTCTAAGAATTGATCACTTGTAACAATGTTCTCTGATCCAGGAATATTAAGGTTCATAGGTATTGAACCTGTAGCTATTAGAATATGTCTACCGTTGAGAATTGTATTATTACTGTCCCTATCGCCTGTTTCGACTTTAACAGTAGTTGGACCAATGAACCGCGCGTGACCATGAAAAGGAATAATTGCAGATTTAATGTAACTATCTTCTCTATGTTTTGGGAAAGGATCAGTAAATGTTCGCTTAAAACGTATCAAATCTGACCACTTAATATGAACTCCTGCTGAACCGATTATACCTTTGTTTTCATGTCTTTGATTTGAATCAACTATCTTTGCTGCCTCTACTAGAACTTTTTTTGGATCACAACCACGCAAAGCGCACGTTCCACCAAACTGAAGTGAGTCTATTACGGCAACACTCCATCCAGTAGAACTGCACTCTGATGCGGTGGTAGAAGCTGCAGTACCCGTTCCTATTACTATTAAATCAAATTTGTGTTCTTTTTTATTCATGTCATTTGTCAACAAAATTCTTAAATAAGATATGCGTGATAATATTTAAGTGGACTCCTTAAAAAAGATAATAAGATCTGGTCATTAGATCGATAGAGGAATCCGCATATTTAGATAGTAAATGGATATTGGCCTTGGATTACTATAAGAAGTCAAAGATATTTTGTGATTTCAATAATGGCTGTCATTATTATGCTGTTATATGTCCTCATCCTTGTTTTGAGATTTCCCCAGTCCATAAAGGTAAGCCAATTGACTTCCGGTATTATTGAAAGACTTGCAATATATGTCGGTTCTCGCTCTGTCATACCATTCATACAGCAAGCCATCTTCATTTGCTTGGCGGACTTGTTACAATGGAATTTGTACAAATCCAAACCTATCATAATTCATCTGATATGACTTTAGTGGCTTGTCCTCCTGTAACCGTCATATGCAATATCTATTCTCTTACCTAAAAATAGTTAGGACGTTCACGTACTAGATCTGGGAACTTCAGTATTATCAAGATCACTGCAAAACACTGACGAAGAGAAGGATAACGCGAGTAGAACGTGATTTACTTCTGGAACAAACAAATTCTAGATAAAAAAAAGTGGAACCAATAATGGTAAAAGAGATTCTCAGGTTTTAATATGCTGCTCAATTTTATGTTTGCTTTCAAAATGAGGGATACGAGTATTTTTATCAGGATTGCCAGTGAACTGTAGACCATCTGCTCACTTGGTTCTCTTTAGCTGGCTGTTGTGTATTGATTTATCACTGTATCACCAAATGTCAGCATTGCTATTTTACTAGTGTTTAGATTATACTGCTGCTGATTTTGTAGCTGCTGACCATATATCATGTTAATAGGTAGAGATATTGTCAAGCCTATTAGGATCAGAGTAGACGTGAATACTGCAATAGTGAAAAGACTAAAGCTCTTCAATTAATTATCCCGTTTTAGATGTTGTTTGAACATATATTAGTTGTATTAGACAAACGTAACTATTATTTCCACATGATGTCATATAGTTATTCAATTTTTTTATTTATTTATTTTTTATAATCATTGATTCTTTGGTGTCACGGAAATGCTGTTGCTCTCTTTGAGTATCTGAAATAATTTCATATTTATCTATTCCTTCTATTAATCCAAGCTTAATGCCGTTATCCCATTCTACCCATATTATTGATTCTGGTCTGTTATCATGCCCAAATACTTCTCTTATACTGGAAAGACCAGTAATGGTTCCCCCGATATTCTTTGTTAATCCAGAATATTCGTCGTCAATATACACTAATTTAACTCTGTCATTTATACAGGGTTTCTGACTAGTATTTTTATTATCGATGTTATTATGATGGATATTTGTAACCTTATCATCTGTAGTTTGTGAATTGCCTTCATCGTTATTGCTTATAGAATTTTCCTTGTGGATCTGTTTCATCATGCAGCGATCACTTTTAGTAATGTTCATCTACAAGATTCATAGCATATTTATTAATAAAAGAGTGTATAAACGAATAAATTATTATTCTTATAGTTAACATATAATATTGGCCTATTGATCTAATTTAAACATAGAGTAACTGAGTTAGTTGATTTCTTATAGAAAAGTTTTATGGAATTTCACTTAAATTATTATGCGAATCTCATTATATAATTAAACCAGAAAAATATAACTCCGACATATATTCAGAATTTTTAATCTATTATTAATATGACTATAGATTTAATTTTTTTATTAATATTGTTATATCATTTAAATACGGGAAAGGGTTGGAAGGATTTCCTTCTTCTTAGCGGCATGCTGCTTTTTTGATGTCCATATATATCCACTATATGATGTCCATATTTCTTTCCACTCATAACTGCAGATATTACATGTAGCGAATTGAATAGAATGGGCATTGTCGAGTCTGCATCTTTGACGACTTGTTCCATTATATGATTTACATTTAGGACAATCATAGAACATTCTCTCTAGTGTCATTTTCTCTCTATTTTAATATTAAGGGAAAATAATATAGAATTTTATTACTGTATTTCTACTTCAAAAAAGATTTACTAGCTTTGAAGGGTATATATTCTTTTGAACATTTTTACTTTTTCATATTTAATTATATGTTTTTTGATAATTAGTTTCTTTCTTTTTTTTAATATCCTTTAATTGAACTGACTCTAACGAGGGATAGAATGATGACAGATGACAGAAGCATCTCTCTATATTATCGGTCTTAATGGAATCTGTCTGGATTATCCATGTCTGCAAAATTTTCTTACGATATTTTTGAGTTGACTCTTATCTGTGTCTTCAATCATTTTGTTAAATGTGTATTAATAATATGCAATCTAATTAGTGAATAAGTAAACAATATCTAAATCAGTTGTTAGAACTTTCTAGTTGGACAATTCTTTGGGTCACATTTGGGCACAGTCATAATATTTCTTGCTTTACCAGTTGCTTTGTCTCGGTCTCCTATGCCTCCTAGCCTGGATATGGTCGGTACTAGATCATATAAATTGGCCAAAGTTATTGTCAATGCATGCAGCTCCTTTAAGCAATTCAATTGTATAAGAGGTTGGTTTACTTTGTCCTGTGAATATTCATTATACAACTGCCATTGTTTTCTCTGCAGATTTTCAATTCCATTATTCTCCGCATAAACTGATGTTGATATTCAAATCTGTCTTGTCTTAATCTCGAACTCTTTTTTTATCTTTTTTCAAAGATCTAATATGTGCCATTGTGTCATAAGCTCGTCTCGCGTGAAGTATTTTTGAACATATTCAACTGTTTCGTTTATTGATCAATGCATTAGAATACAGTATAGAACAAACAATAAGAGAAGGTGAGAAATTTGAGTCATAAATATCGCTAGCGATTGACTACATCAAATAGTCAAAAGTTTACTTGTATTTCTAGTCATTTGATTATTTGTGTTTATAAACCTGTAAATGGGTATTTGTTTGTATAAATATGTTAAAACCAGTAATCGTATACGGTCAGGTAGAGGGATTTACAATAAGAACATCTAGGAGTATAATCTGATGCAACAATCTGAGGACACCAGTAAACGTAATAATGAAACTAATAAAAGTGGTCAAAAGGATGTTCTCGGTATACATCATGTTACCGCAATAGCTAGCGATCCCCAAAAGAACATCGATTTTTATACTCAGATTTTGGGTCTTAGACTAGTAAAGCTAACAGTAAATTTTGATGACCCAACTACATATCATCTATATTTTGGTGACGAAATAGGTAACCCAGGTACAATACTTACTTTCTTTCCATGGCCAAACGCTCCTAAAGGACATAGAGGAACAGGACAAGTCATTGCCACTTCATTTTTGATTCCTGAACATTCTACAGAGTATTGGATAGATAGGCTTAAGCGTCAAAAAGTACCTGTTCAGGGTCCTACAAAACGGTTTGGTGATACTGAAGAAGTGTTGACACTCTATGACCCGGATGGACTAGGATTAGAGCTTGTGGCTAATAGATCTGCCGAAAAGAGAACACTTCATGTATGGAAAGAAGGTCCAGTTCCTGTTGAACATGCAATAAGAGGTTTTTATTCTGTTACTCTATCAGAAGTAGGATATGAACACACTGCTCATGTATTGACAGATGAGTTAGGGTTTAAGTTCATAGGTCAAGATGGAAGCCGCTATCGCTTCCAAATCAGCGGAGTTGAAGAAAACGATACTGCTGGCAGGAACAATACCAAAGAAGAGTATTATGGATCTACTATCGTAGATGTGCTTTGTCTGCCAAATACACTATATGGGATGATAGGTGTTGGAACAGTACATCATGTAGCTTGGCGCACACCGTCTGATGAACAACAGAAAATGTTGCGGGCCAAAATAGTCAAAGCTGGGCTCAATGCAACATCCATTATAGATCGCACCTATTTTCACTCAGTATATTTCCGTGAACCAGGTGGAGTACTCTTTGAAATAGCTACCAATCCGCCTGGCTTCGCAATAGATGAAACGGTAGAAGAGCTTGGCACACATTTGGTATTACCGCCATGGCTTGAATCGGTACGTAAGAATCTTGAGAATGTTCTACCGCCAGTACATTTACCACATAAGATAGAAAAATGACAAGAACATAT
>JAICSL010000321.1 GCA_025936955.1 Nitrososphaeraceae archaeon | reverse complement strand
TGTCTGGTTTGTAATATATATTGGAATTGCACTAGCTATATCCTTTACTGTTCCTTTTCCTCTTTCCCTTATTTTATACACTGCAATATACTTAATATTTCAAACATATAGATTTAAATCGATTCGTAAAAGATTTTACCGTGCCCCAGATATTAATCAAACAAATAAAGAAACGAAAAATAAAGATCCAAACAAGTTCTTCAATTCTCTTTCCAATACACTGTTTGGTAGTAATCAGTCCCCACAATTTGGACCTCAACCACTTAAGTTTATCTGCATGAATTGTGGAAAGGAACATTCGGATAGGACATGTCCAGTTTGCGGTTCAACTGCTGTAAGATTAGAGTAATGGTAACAATGAGGCAAAAAATGTTTTATCTTTTTTATCCTTTTGTCTATGCCCTGTTTAGTTAAGAGAAATAATACTTGGTTGGTTATAGTTTTTGTAATTTTTGTATTACCTTAGAATATAAAGACGAATGATACTCTTTTGTTTTAGTCATTTTTTCATATCTTTTTGAACTTATTTTTGGGCCCATAACAATTGTAATTAAAAATATAGAAGTTGCAAATAAAATTGGTATTTCTTTCAGTTAGTGATTAAAAAATATGATATATTATCCAAGATTTTTTATATGTAAGATTTATCTTAACTGAATATGGTACATAAAGATTAGATCCTTTTTAGCGTTCCGCTGATCCTTTATCCCCAAGGCTTTATACTACATATAGCCAATATCTCCTTTAGGACTTTTTTAGAGAAAGCAATTTTTCAAGCAATGCCATTGGATTTCCTCCAAACATAATTGTAGTTACTGCTAATTTAACAAGTATTAAGGCATAAATGAATGAAAATACTGCTGAAAGAACTTTGCCCTCTTTGTTCTACTAACCAACTATCCCCGCCTCCGTCTCTTTACTTGAGATTTAAAATTATTTTATTTATTAATAAAGTTGCTGGATGATAAAGAATTAGAGGAATGCATAGAAGTGTACAAAGGTGTAAATCCAAAATGAGATTCAAGCCACGAATATAAGTCAGCCAATACATACGGTGAAATTGGTCCCCTATGAGCTGTTACCCATTGAGATGAAGGATAGAACAAATGGCCAAGGTCCGGATATGTTATTAGTGTATGATCAGGATGTCTTAATTCAGTTAGTTTTTGTTGTAAAAGAAATGCCTGCTGTATTGGAGTATCTGAATCATTTTCCCCTTGCAGAATTAGGATAGATATGTTAGACGGAACTTTGTACATGATATCTAGGTTAGGCGTCAAAGAATACTGTGAATTAATCCAAATAGGACACGGGCCTTTTGAACCGTTACACTTCTCACCCGGTTTAAGAACTGATAAAGATTTAGCTTGGTCCTTTAGTCTTGGTTTGAGTTCATCATTAATGCTTATGAAAGTGTCGTTGTTTATGTCATATTGAGGATTCAGTCTTTTGTCTGTTCCATTTATTGAAGTAATGTCTTGTGTAAGAATTGGAATAATGTCTCTTGCCAGAGATCTGAGAACAGGATCCTTCGATGCTTCTTGTACTGATATTAATCCGGTATTATTGTGATCTAGGACCTTCTGAGCATAGAGTACTGGTTGCATTATTTGCTGATTTCCTACTTCTTTTAAGTTTTGAGCTAACGTTCCCATCAATACAATATTATCTACTTTATTGGGATTGTTGATTGCAATTCTTGGAACTATAGTTGTACCTTCGCTATGTCCAATTAAAGATATCTTACTAGAATCAACCTCTGGTTGCTGTATGAGAGTATTCAAAGCCTTCTGAGCATCGTTTATTAAGTCAGTAACTGTTATGTTTCCCCATACATTATCATCTGAAATTGTCATATTTGCTCCAATTCCTCTCTTGTCATATTGCAATACTGCAAAACCTCTTTCTGAAAGATATTCAGCTATATCAAAGAAAGGTCTTGCAGACGGATAAATGAGCGAGCCTGTATTATTGTCAATGCGAATATAGCCTACTGTCTCATTCATGTCCGTTTTTCCAGAACCAGGTACGAGAAGTACCCCCGGATAAGGCCCTTTCCCTGTAGCTGGAAGATTTAATTTAGCATGGGTCTCTAAACCATTGTCCAAATCAATAACCAAATTTCTATGTTTTGTTATTTGCAAATCTGATTGAGCATGAATTGTGAAATTTATAGTATTATTATAAAATAACAAAGATAAAGCAAAAACAGCAAAGAAGATAGTTGCTGCTGCTATTGTTATTACTTTCATTACAGAATTAGGGTATATACCAACTATATAAAAAAATAATATAAATTAAAATTTCCTCAAATGCTTATTTTTTATTATTCATAGTTCTGCAAAGGAATGGTTCTGATTCAAACCATTCTTTAAATTACTTGAAAAGGGCGGGTCTTTTCCTCATAGGAAAGAAGGGGAAGCAGCAATCTTGGATAATATTTCATCAAACGCCAAAAGAATTTTTAACATCGGATAAGGCAATGGTCGATTGATAAAACAGATAAAAGAAAAAGAAAACTATTTTTCTTATATTGAATTTGTTGCTTTGGATGTA
>JAICSL010000262.1 GCA_025936955.1 Nitrososphaeraceae archaeon | reverse complement strand
TTAGCCTATGTAGTCAGAGTGTACGCACGTTTGGTAGAATTGGGAGCAGAAACTCCAGCAAGGAACCCCTATGTTGCAGAAATGTACAAATTAGCATTGGAAGGAAAACTCTACAGTAGATCCATTCCATAAATTTTTTTTGTTTATTCAATAATATAAAAAATAAAAGATAAAAAAATAAGATACTTTATTTATCTGGGTCTTGATTTAGATCAAATTCTCGAGATTGTTTTAGTTTTTCAGAGAAGCTAATTGTTTTACCATGATCAGAAATAGAGATATTGGTATTAATTCGTATATTAAATCCTAATGACCTATAAATACCAAGTAGATCGCCTCCAGATATCTTTGAAATTTCCCCATAACGTATCAATTCATTTAATCTTTTAATAAGAATTTTAGTTTGAAAAGGAAATTGCTGCTCTGCAAGGTGTAATACCTCATTGCCCCGATCATACAAATAGTTTTGCAGAAAATCCCTCTCTGATATACCGCCACCCTCTGAGGAGATTGATTTTTTTTGATTTAATTCATGTTGTTCCATATTTTTTCTCTCTTTTTCTTTATAGGCAAATTGTTCTTTTAGAGCCTTCATTTTTCTAGCTTTTATCAATTCTAGGTCAGGATCATCGACATTGGAATTTCCATTATTAGTCAATTTAACCTTTAATCACTCCTAATGGTACCAATCTTACTGCTTTTGTAGCAATGCCTATATTATGAGACACATCAGCAACCATATCTACATCTTTATATGCATCAGGTGTTTCTTCAATTAAACCATTCTTTGTCATAGATCTAACATAAATACCCCTAGATTCCAATTTTCTTTTTACCTCATCTAATGTATGAATTCTTTTTGCGTGCGATCTTGACATAGTTCTTCCTGCACCATGAGCAGTTGATCCAAAGCTTAAATCCATAGATCTATCGTTTCCCACCAGTATCCAGCTTGCAGTACCCATAGACCCTGGAATAATTACAGGTTGACCTATTGAACGATATCTTGAGGGCAGCTGTTCCATGCCTGCAGGAAATGCACGGGTTGCTCCTTTTCTATGTACAACCAAATCGCGCGTTTGTTCGCCATCAACTTTATGACGTTCTACTTTTGCAATATTATGAGAAACATCATATACCAAGTTCATGTTTAAATCTTGTTCGCTCATTTTAAGTATACGTTGAAAAGTCATCCTTGTCCAGTGAGTTATCATTTGTCTATTTGCCCAAGCAAAATTCAAAGCTGAAAACATGGATTTTCTATAACTTTCACCCTCTGGTGAATTATTTGGAACACAAGCCAATTCTCTATCTACAATATTCATGTTATATTTTTTTGTGGCTTGTTCTGATAGGCGCAAATAATCGCTACACACCTGATGTCCAAACCCCCTTGAACCACAATGAATTAATATTTGTATTTGGCCTTCTTTTGTGATCCCCATAGTTTTTGCGGCTGTTTCATCATATATTTTGTCTACTTTTTGAAGTTCAAGGAAATGATTCCCCGATCCCAAGCTACCTAATTGAAGAGAGCCTCTTTTTCGTGCATTGTTTGATATATGTATAGGATCAGCTCCAGTCATTTTACCAGACTCTTCACAACAATCAAGGTCACTGTTGATTCCATAACCATTCTCTACCGACCATTTTGCACCCTCTACTAGTAATTCATCTAATTCAGAAGAAGTTAGTTTGATTGAGCCCTCACTTCCAACACCTGTTGGAATAGAAGAAAACAATCCATCTACCAGTGTCTTAAGTTTTGGACGTATATCAGATTCCAATAGATCTGTTCTAATCAATCGTACTCCACAATTAATATCATAACCTACACCGCCAGGGCTGATAATACCATCTTCAAGATCAGATGCAGCTACGCCTCCAACTGGAAACCCGTATCCTTCATGTCCATCTGGCAATACAATCATATGTTTTTTGACTCCAGGAAGAGTAGTTACATTTACAGCTTGGTCCAGCGTACGGTCTTCGACCATTTTAGAAATTAATAGATCATTTGCGTATATCGTAACTGGAATATTCATTCCTCTGGATTCATCTTTAAATATCTGAAATTTAAAATCGGAAATTTTATTAACTTGATGTTTACCTTTTTTTGTTACTAATAAACTAGACATTATTACCTATATATTAAATATTTCAAACTTGTTAAATATTAATCATGCTTTGTTGTATATTAAACCTATTCACCTATACTTGACAATCTGTATCTGTTATTCTTTCTTTGATATCATTAGAAATGGTCTTTAACCTCATCAAAAGTATACCTACATAGTTATATAAGATATCTCGATAATCCCCCCTCACCTATCTTCATCACCTTCCTGTTATATTACAAGTAGATCAATAGATAGAAAGATAATGATGCAATAATACGCTATTTGAAAAGTCAAAAATCATATATGTTATAAATATCTTGATTATAGAAGTCGAGTATATGTAGATATACCGTATCTACGATGACAACGATGTTATGTATAACAATGACAGGCCAATTAATCAACTCATAATGTACATAATGTACAAAATGTTAATTAAAATGTATACTGAACTGTTTGTTGTTGGCCAGTCTGTATCGGATAATATCGGTTTTTAACCAAAATAATATGCCATTAGACCAGATTTATTTGTTATGAATGAAATAATTATAATCTATGCCCATATAATCATTTTTTGAAGAATTAGTTAATAAATCATTTGCCCATTTTGATCTTAATCATAAATTTTTGGAACTAAATTTGCTTTGTTGCATATCCCCATTTCTAAATGCATTAGATAGCATCCTTAGAAATTATATGAAATGATCCGCATACAATCAATCCCTAGTTAGATGTGCATTAGCAGCAGAATTAGTTGATAATTTGCAAGATGTGAGAATGTGATACCAGTTATATGCAAATTATTTGCGGATTATGGCAATTATGAGATAATAATATTTTTAGATATTTGTCCACAGATGATGGAATCATATTTTGTATCAAAGTACGGAGGAATGCAAAAATCAAACTGAAAGATGGCAATTTCATTAGAAACCTGTCAATTATTGCCCAGAAAAAAGGATTTTCAAAGATGGAAGAATGTATTGTAAGCTATGGACAAAGATGAATTGTTTGTAGAAACTGTGTACTCCTCTATAAAGAGGATGTTTGGTGAATATGTATACTCGGAG
>JAICSL010000142.1 GCA_025936955.1 Nitrososphaeraceae archaeon | reverse complement strand
TGTCATGTCCATTTGATACCGATAAGATCATTATAGGTTTTCAATAGTTTTATCCATACCTTTTTGAATGCATTTAATCCATTCCATTGTTGGAATCTACGATGACAGGTATATAGAGACCGATCCGTATTCTTTGGGTAGCATTTTCCACTGACATCCTCATGTTCTCAGTACATAGAGAATTCCATCAATCACTTTTCGGTATGGAACAATTGGCCGGCTACCAACTGTTTTGATTGGTTTCTCCTTTGGTAAAATACTCTTAATCTCGCTCCATAATTCCTCAGGAATACTGAGTATGGTAGAATGTTTAATTTTTCTCCTTCTTTATCTCCGCCTTCTTCTGGATGAAAGCCACAGATTATCAAAAGAGGAAAAGAGCTATAATCCTATCGAATTTTGGGATAGACTCTTAATATTATTGTATAAAAAAATGAAAAAATTATTTCTGTCCATTATTACCTCCTCCATTAAATAAATTCTTAACTCCTTGGATAACACTTCCAGTAGCAGTAGAAAGTTCTTTACCTGCTTTATTCATTGCAGAGCTTGCACCTTGAGTTGCATTACCAGCTGCTTGACTTGTTTTATTCATAGCGGATCCTGTTGCTCCCTGTTTTGTTTGATTGACTTTGCTACTTGCATTTTGAGCAAATACGTTTGTTGCGGTAATAATACTTGCTATAACAAGTGCAAAAGCTATTACTAATGAGAACAATATTTTATTATACATCACTAGAATTATTATAAATAACTTTTTAAGGTTCATGTTATGGATATATTTTACAATATTTTTCACAGATACGTTTTATAGCGATACTTTTTAACGGCTCTGTAAAGTTAAGGAATTACTTCTTTGTTGTAATGATCGACAAATATAATTAACCATTGTCTAACATGTTCTAGTTTACATTTCTTCTTTCTACAAGGAAAGTAATCATCAAAGCATTCAGTTCTATCTTTAATGTATTGCATTGATCTTTCGATAATGCTTTTCTCATAAGAGGAATGGATATGATGGTTTAGTTTCAAAAACTTACATGCCTGTGGGTACCATGTACCACCATCTGTTGAAACAGGATACTGGCCATATTTATCTACAATATCAGATAGAAAATGTTCGGCTACGAACATATTTCGCTCCTTTGATAGACTTGTTGCAAGAATATTCTTAGTTTCAGATTCGATAGCAATCCACAACCATATGATTTCTGAACCTACTTTGAGTTGAGTTTCATCGATTATGAATTCCGATGTCTTGGTCTTGTTGTAAGATAATCTTTCAGGTTTATACTTTTGTATCCAATCTCTGATTGCAGTATGACTCCTTTTGACAAATCGAGATATTGCTTTGGATGTATTTCGTAATGAAAGACCGAGAAAATAAAGATGTAAAGAATATACTATGTCTTCAATGCTTGTTCTTTTTCTAATTTGTTGTATCATACATTATAAGCAAGGAAGAAATCTATAGCTTTTTCCTTAACTTTACAGAGCCTTTTTAACATACTTTTCATGATATTACTATTATCTGTTAGACTGCTGACCTAGTATGCTACTATAAAGTATAGTAGCATTGTTTTTGATTTTTATGAATATATCTTCAATTTGTATAATTTTTGAAGATCTACTTTAATACTACTGTATATACAATATTAGATACAGCAGCAGAATCACCACTACCTATAAAGTAGATAATCGTCAGGAGTATGTATCATTTAGAAAGATATAGGCAAGTAAAAGAAAAAAAGAAACATATGCTCTTTACCATAGTATAACAATCCTTTACAAATCTGGTCTTCTTTTTTTCTCCTTCCTATTTCTTTCTTCTTTGTAATCTATATACAATAAATAAATAATTAATAGGCAAACTATATTTCCCTTACTAACTAGTATAACAATTTAAAGAATGATAATCTAATTTTGTTTTTTCATAGTTTTGCTCTCGCTCAAAATATAATCCAAATTCAATTTATTTTGATTATCTATATTTATATCTCATTTCCTAACTGAATAGATTTATCTGAAAAGATATCGATTTGTTTGCATGACTATTAACAGGATTACTTTTATATTACGCTATTATTTGATCCGTCTTTTTATTTTATATGACAATAATTACTAAAACTTCTATATCTAATCTTGGCTTTAATAATTACTATGAAAACAAATGGCGCATTATTAGGTAACCTTATATCTTCAGTATCTGCACAGAAAGAGCAACAACAACAAAATCAAACAAATATTTTTAATTCTTCTGCCATAACTAATGCATCAAATACAAATATGTCCTTTAATTATATGGTAAATTGATTTCGCAAAAAAAGGAATTTTATTAGAATTATCTATATTCATAGTGCACCAATCTGCTTCACCAAGCCCACTAAATCATAGGAAACTTTGTTATTATTGCTCTATCTAGAATTAGGGAGACCAAGAGCAATAATGCCTCCTTCAGAATTTGCACTAATAGTAAATGTCTGACCAGTTGTTACAAATAACATATGTCTAATTTTGAAGTTCTTTTAAGATATCATAGTGTTTGTAATTTATTTTCATCTCGACGAAACAAGCAATATAAACCATTATCTGTTTATGGTCGCTTTACATTATATGAAACAAATAATTATTTATATTGAACCTAAAAGAAGTTCTGAGATTATAGATATTCTCAACGAACATAAAGTTGGTGGAGTTGCATTTTATGACGTAATGGGCGCAGGTCCAGTAGAACATAAACCAGTTCATGGAATGGTTCGTATGTATTTGACAGGAAAAACAATTATTCCGGAGCATGTCAAAATTACCAAAATTGAGACAGTAGTTTCTGATTCAATAGCCCAAGAAATTGTAGATGCTATATTAAATAGCGTTCAGTCAGAAAAAGATCCACAAGGTATTATATTTGTTAAAGATGTTGCTAATGCACATATAATAGGAACAAAGCAAAGCGGAGAAGAAGCAATAAGAAAAAGATAAAAGAATAAAAGAATATGTATTATTGTTACTTTATAACCATAACGGTACAAAGTGCATATGTTACTATTGAAGAAGCAGTACTTCATAATAACAACTTCTTAAATCCTGTTCTCCCTCTCGTCCCCATTACAATCAAATCTATTTGTTTCTCTTCTGCATATTCAAAGATAATATAATCTACTGGTCTATATACTTATCTATCTACAACAAATAGATGCCACTTGTCGATATACTTTCTTTTATATAGTAGGTATCATCTTCAATCGCCGCCGTCCCGTCCAGTCAAACGTACTCAACTGGAAGGTATTGTTGAGGCCACAGATTGGCTAGTATGACTATATGAGCATCCAGGGTAAGAAAAGTTGGATGGCATTGCTGGAATGTCTAAACCACCACCATATCCTTACAATAAAAAAATAGCAATACAATGGCCGATAGAGGGAGAGAGGGCCGCGTGTACATACATCCGGTTCCTTGTTATTACCAAGTCTCTGGTCGGTTAATCAAATAATCTACTTCTTCTACCACTACAAAAGGGTATAGATACATCCATTGATTGATAAATGATTAAGGATATATAGCTATTGGAAAGCAAGATAGTAGATAAAACAACCTAATAGGCCGGTTGCATCTTTAACGTGTTTATTTATATATCACAGTATTTAGGATTATAGGATCTTTTAGATTATCATAGATAAAAAGTGTGTCTTTTGAGACACAGAGTTCGAATTAATTTTCCATATATATACTATATACGAAATACTATATAACCATAATAATAGCAGTAAGACAGAGACTCGATATACTTTATCCTACAAATCAGTATAGACACCCACACCATCTGCCACAGGCATTGATTGGCAATGGGCTCGGTACTCTCCCATATATAACTCTCAATGCCACAAGAAGAAGAAGGTATAGTAATGGCCAAAAAAGAGCAGGTTAGAGCATGGCTCTAATACTTGCTACTGACCTCCTGCTTCTGGCTTGATCCATTATGTGGCATATAATGGCAATAAATACCAATCATATAGTCAAGATAAGAGTGCCTTTTGCACGAGGTAGATTATTCGCCAGGAGATTTTAATAGATTTTTCTTTGGGTTCTAACGCTACGGCTATTGAACTATAACCTCCATCATGTTCAAGGGTGCAAATAACTGCATATCTGCTTCTCAAAATACTTATGTTTTGTACTTTAATACCTGGCAAAATAATGATGACCTTCTAAACAAATCGAGTATCGGTTTGACATTGCTTGCCATTTTCACATATAGTACAACCAATACAATATTAGCAGTAGTAGTAGTAGTTGGCATGCAAGGTTGCTTGAATCGTATTGGGCGGGCCAGAAGATAGCTAGCCATTTTTGCGGCTCTGTTAACAGTTGTGTAAAATATTGGATATACCTTTATGTAAAATGATTGTACTTGCTTTGCCTACATGTTTTTTGTTATAGTTGTATGTCCAGTCATATACGGCTTTACCAATATCTTGTTCGTTTAAGAATGTGGAATTGTTTATAGCTGCTTGTCTATGCATCCAATATAACCATCTGACCTCTATTAGGTTGAGTTCAGGTGATCTACTTGGAGGAAGAAATACTAACTGTATCCTTGGGTGAGACATAGCTAGAGTTTCTTTTACCTTGTTATTGGATTTGTGTATCGATACGTTATCCAATACCAAAAATATCTGTTTGATGGCATCATCATATTTTTGGTCCACTCTTTTTATAAAATCAAGGAATTGTTTCCCTTCTATCTTTTGTTTATATGAGAGTGAGTGTGTGTCCACACCTAGTTGTTGGTATGATCATAGATACCAAACATGTTTAGAATGCCTTTTATCTTTTGTTGAGCCTTGGATACCTTTGACTGGATGGATGACCATGAGATACCACCACATGTTTTTGCTGCTACCGGCCCCTTCTCATCTCCTTCGTAGAGCAGGACTGAGTCAACAGGTAACTTATTGTATCTTAGTTCTTCAATTCGCTTTTTTTCAAATGGTATTCTAGATCTATGCTATCACCCAAGAAGGTCACCTTTGATTGTCTGTATCTTATTCAATGTTTTAGGAGTAATTTTCTAATCTCTGTGTGACTTATGGATCACAAGGTTCAGTTCTTGGGACATGTATCCTGCAAGAACACGTAATGACCATATTGAGAAGGGTAGATGATAGCAATCTCTTGGATTCTTGACTGTTGCTATCTCAACAACTATCTTTTTTTCGATATTATCAGATATTTTGATTGGTTTGGTTGTATGTGTTTTCTGGATATGATGCCGTCAATTCCTTTTTCATTGAAACGATGCTATGTATCCACTTTTTTATGCTAACATCATGGTGATGATTGGTT
>JAICSL010000322.1 GCA_025936955.1 Nitrososphaeraceae archaeon | reverse complement strand
GTAGCTTTCATCAGTTTGGCTAATCCCATTACTTGGGTGTATTTTTAATCTCTTTAAATTCTTTTCTTTCTACATCTTAATGTAAATTAAAAAAATTCTTTCCAAATGCTCGCTCACTTATACCTGTTACTCGTGTTCAATTAAGCTGAGGAAAAAATTACCTCAAGCTTAGGGAATTCTCTCGGGGTCTATTGCCCTAAGATAATAAACATCATAACTATACCATAAATCGCAATCGATTCAACCATGCCTACAAAAATAAAGACTCTCGACTGCATTTTCGGATTATCGCTAATTGCTGCCAGACCTGCAGCCCCTACGAATCCAAGTCCTATTCCTGCTCCTGCACCAGCCAAGCCAAAAGCTAAGCCTGCACCAATAAGCTTTGATGACCCTGCATCTGAGCTAGATGTAGTTTTACTCTGAGCCTGTGCTATAGGACTGATCGGGACTAAACCGACAAATACCATCACAACAAGAATAGCCAAAATTGGGAGTATAATAGATCCTTTCATTTCCATTAAGGGCTTCGAGTATAAATGCCATATTTAATTATAACTAATACATGATGATATGTAATCAACATTTCAGAAGAATTCTGTCGAGTTTGAAATTTATATCTAATAATTACTTCTACTATTTCACAAAACGCATGTATTACTCCTCTATATAGAAACTTTGAAAAGATTTTATAGTATTCCTTGTCGAAAAAGTCGTTTAGATCATATGCAACCTTTTTCTCAAATAGTCATCTTTTTCTTATCGAGTGCCACCTTAACTTTCTTTAGACGAACGAATTCTTCACGTTCACGTTCTTCTAGCGTTGCCCGAATAAATGCAATCGCTTCCTCGTACTGGGGAATAATTACGTACTCAAGAGCATTGATAAGTTTTTGTGTGCGCTCAAGCTCCTTTGCTAAGCTGAATATTGCGTTCTCATACTCTGCGGCTTTGCACACCTTGGGAAGCATATTTTTTATTAGCCTTGCAGCTTTGTCTACTGAAGCGTTTGTTTCTACAAATCCATAAGATAGATCCTGACCGCCCTCATTGGTCTTCACTTGGAGTGTAGGGATTTTTACATCAACTATTCTTCTAACATTCACATCAACTTCCATAACGCTCGGAGTTGTATCAGAAACTGATTCGAGCGTTGCGGTCCCTAACGACATATATGCATCATAAACAGATTTATAAATTTCACCCAGAGGTAACCATATATCACTTCTTGCCTTGGTGGCTTCTTCTATCATTTCATCGATCTTTTTTAACAATACCTCTCGTTTATCATCAAGAATTTTGTGAACCATTTTTGCAACTTGTGTCGACCGTCGAATCTTGATAAGATCGATTTTCGTTGCAGAAACTCTTCTTCCAAAAGACATATGAAGCCTCCTTACTTACTTCCTTTATAGTATTGTCTAACGTTCTTCTCTTTTATCTTTGTGAGTTCGCCCTCGGGAAGTGTAGATAATATATCCCATGCTCTAGCGAGAGTTTCTTCCAGATTTCTATTTTCATCAATATTTTGTTTTAGAAAATGATTTTCAAATAGATCGCCAGCATCAAGATATTTCAAGTCAACTCCAGTTAAACCAGCTCTGCCAACAATCTCAGATAAAGCTCGTACCTCTTGTGCTCTTGAATAAGCATCATATAGCTGATTTCCAACTTCCATATGGTCTGCTCTTGTCTTGCCTTCACCCACACCATCTTTCATCAATCTTGAAAGAGACATCAACACATTAACTGGAGGATAGATACCCTTTCTGAATAAATCACGACCGAGTACAATCTGTCCTTCTGTTATATACCCAGTAAGATCAGGAATTGGATGTGTTATATCATCAGCAGGCATTGATAGAATCGGAACCTGTGTTACAGAACCATTCTTTCCTTTAATCCTACCTGCCCGTTCGTAATTATTTGCGAGGTCCGTATATAAATATCCAGGATATCCCTTTCTACCAGGTACTTCTTCTCTTGCTGCACTTATCTCTCTTAGTGCTTCAGCATAGTTTGTCATATCTGTCAAAACAGCCAATACATGCATTCCCAGATCAAATGCCAAGTATTCAGCAACAGTCAATGCAACTCTAGGAGTAATAATTCTCTCTATGGCTGGATCGTCTGCTAAATTAAGAAATAATACGCTCCTTCTGAGCGCACCTGATTCTTCTAGGCTTCGTTTGAAATACTGCGCTTCAGAATATTGTACTCCTATGGCGGCAAAAACTACTGCAAAGTCCTCCTTTGTCCCAACTACTGTTGCTTGACGTGCAATTTGTGCAGCGAGCACATTGTGTGGCATACCGGAGCCAGAAAAGATAGGAAGCTTTTGACCTCTCACCAAAGTAAGCATCCCATCAATTACAGAAACGCCAGTCTGAATGAAAGATGTAGGATACTCCCTTCGTTCTGGATTCATTGGTTCTCCATTTACATCTATAAACCTATCTGCAATGGGATCAGGCAATCCATCATTTGGTCTTCCCAGACCATCAAATACTCTACCCAGTAATTCTTGAGAAACTGGCATAGCCATAG
>JAICSL010000282.1 GCA_025936955.1 Nitrososphaeraceae archaeon | reverse complement strand
GGAATTTCAAAACATGAAATAAGACTCATAGCCAAACAATATGCTCTTTCCATATTTGACAAACCATCTAATTCGTGCCTGGCTTCAAGAATCCCGCAAGGTACCCAGATTAATTATCAAAGATTAAAGAAAATAGAGATATCAGAAATGATCGTGAAGAATATATTTGACGTTAGACAGGTCAGGGTCAGAGACCATACTGATGTCGCAAGGATTGAGGTTGGAAATGATGAATTATACAAGTTATTTGATGTTGCGAAGTTAAAAATGGTAGACACCAGGCTAAAAGAACAAGGGTTTAAATTTGTTTCAATTGATACGAAAGGATATAGAAGTGGAAACCTAACAATAATAGAATAGTAAAATAGAGAATAAGAAATGCAAAATACAATAAACATACCCAGTTTAATTTATCTCGACAACGCAGCCTCTACTCCTATATTAGATGAAGTTATTCAAGAAATGATCCCTTATCTAAAAGAACAGTATGGAAATCCGTCTTCGTTGCATAAACTAGGTTTTAATGCAATGAGTGGTATAGAAAGGGCAAGAAAATCAGTCAGCATGTTAATTGGAGCAAAACCCAAAGAAATAATATTTACTTCAGGGGGCACCGAAGCTGACAATCTTGCTATTAAAGGAGCAGCTCTCTACATGAAAGAAAAAAATAAAGAAAAAAATCACATAATAGTCAGTAGTATAGAACATGATGCTGTTCTAGAGGTCTGTAAGGATCTAGAAGCAAGGGATTTTAAAGTAACATACTTACCTGTTACTAAAGAAGCTTTAGTAGAACCTGTTACACTTGAGTCTGCAATAACCGAAAGAACAGGTCTCATAAGTATAATGCTCTCAAATAACGAAGTTGGCACAATTCAACCAATTCATGAACATGCCAAAATTGCGCATGACAAAAGTAGAGATATTATCTTTCATACAGACGCAGTACAGGCAATTGGAAAGATCCCAATTGATGTAAGAGTTCTCGGAGTGGATCTTTTATCTATGTCCTCACATAAGATAAATGGACCGAAGGGAGTCGGAGCATTATATATTCGTAATGGAATAACCATAGGTCCATTAATCCATGGTGGAGGACAGGAATCTTTCTTAAGAGCAGGTACTGAAAATACATATGGCATAGTTGGGTTTGGCAAGGCATGTGAAATTGCCTCTCGAACATTAACTAAATATTGTTCAGAAGTTCTTGAATTACGAGAATATCTTATTGACAGAGTACTAACGGAGATAGCTCATTCTATCTTGAATGGGACAAGAGATAATAGAAATCCTGGCAACACACATTTCTCATTTTTAGGTGTTAAAGGCGAAGATCTGATAATAAAATTAGATGAACATGGTATTGAGGCGTCTACAGGTTCTGCTTGTTCTATGCACCAACACAAACGATCACATGTATTGAAGCAAATGGGGTTAACTTATGGACAGATAGAAGGTTCATTACGGTTAACATTAGGTTTACAAAATACCAGAGAAGAAATAGATCATGTTATCTCTTCTCTATCACACATAGTGGAAGAATTGCGATCATTTTCTCAGTTTAAATTGTAACGTACTCCTGATTAGCTGGTAAAGTATTTTATTCCCTATTTCTTTTCTTAATATATGTCAAACACATCAGTTCCCAATATAGGTGACGAGGCTCCAGAGTTTGAGTTGCCTGACGTCGATATGAAAATGCACAGGCTAAATGAATATAAAGGCAAGATAACAGTACTTGCTTTCTTTCCAGCTGCAGAATCCCCTGTATGTACTGTTGAAATGTGTACTATCAGGGATTCGTTAAAAGAGTTGAAGCAATATGATGCACAGATACTAGGTATTTCAATAGACGGTCCGTTTGCAAACAAAAAGTTTTCTGAAAATCATCGTCTTAATTTTCCTGTGTTAAGTGACTACAAGCGCGATGTGATAAATAGGTATGGAATTGTTATGAAGAATCTAGGTCAATTACAAGAGTACAATGCGGCCAAGCGTTCAATCTTCATACTCGATAAGAGTGGCCACGTCGCATACAGGTGGGTCTCTGACAATCCTTTGACTGAACCTAACTACCAAGAGATAGAAGATGTACTCAGCAAACTTAAAGCAAGTATTTAAAGCGATTATTCTATGACAGCTACTGTCTCCTGTCTTGCAACAGTCGAGCCTTCTTTTATTCTTATTTCTTTGACATTCCCATCCTTGTGGGCCTTAATTGCAACCTGCATTTTCATCGATTCAAGGATTATGAGCGCGTCCCCTTTCTTAACAGAAGAGCCATTTTTTGCTAATACAGATACCACCCTACCAGGGATCTGACTCGTTAAATTATTTTCTCCTCCTCCTGAACTCCTAAAGGATGATGATTTTTCCAGAAATTCTGTCAACTTTGAGTGCTTTTTAACGATCACTGCTTGGCCATCAATTAATAATTTGGCTTGAGCAGTAGTTGATTGCAGGATTTTGGCGTGATGATACGAATTATCCAATATAAACTCTATTCCATCGAGTCCTATTTTTAGTAAATTGATTACATGTTCCTCTCCGTTAATCCTGATTGATATTGAATTCGTGTTAACAGTTTGAGTCAGTTTAGCTTCGAATGACGAGGGTAGATCATCAATTTTAAATTCCATAATATGAATCGTCTCCTATAAGTTTCAGTTCCATCCAGATTTCTCCTGGTAAACCGTAGCCCTGCTCTTCGTATTCCTATTACTTCCTGTGCTTTTCTTCACATATTCCGAGTGCAAAAGTATTGCAGCTATCGCTGGCAACGATTTCTTTTTTGACCTATCTCTTGCATCGTCCTTCATTTTATCTATTAAATTGAATCGGTCTAGATAATCCGTAGAAAGTTCTCCTTTAGCGAAGTTTTGTTCATTCATTATCGTAGAATATAAGGGAATAGTAGTGTT
>JAICSL010000109.1 GCA_025936955.1 Nitrososphaeraceae archaeon | reverse complement strand
TAGTGTTCCATGTCAACACTTGGATATTTCAAAAATCACAGCCAGTCATTCGGATAGTAGCACTCCTTCTAATAATGTAATGGATAGTAACCTTAGCACGCGGTGGTCAAATAGCGGCAATGGTTCGTGGATTCAGGCTGATTTGGGTCAACAAAAGGTACTTTGCAGTGTAGATATTAGCTGGTATAGAGGAAGTACTAGAGTATATAACTTCGTGATATCTATTTCGCCAGATGGGACTACATTTACAGATGCATTTGCAGGTAAAAGTAGTGGAAATACTCTGTCAAAGGAAAGATATGATATTCCTAGTGTGACTGGTAGATTTGTCAGAATAACGGTAAATGGAAATACGCAAAATAATTGGGCAGCGATAACTGAATTTGGTGTTAATGGCTTCGATATTCCTATTGGAACTGGCGGCGGTGGAGGCATTGGTGGTAACGGAACTGGCGGCGGTGGAGGCATTGGTGGTAACGGAACTGGCGGCGGTGGAGGCATTGGTGGAATAGGATTTGACAAGTTCGGTATAAAGGAAATCTATCCTACAAAGACTTCAGGGGAAGAATGGTTTATGAACATGCTGAGCCCAACGAGTGATCCACGTTTTGAGCCTCAGTTAAGTTTGCAGGCAAACCCCGACGGTTCTTACAAAGTTACATCAACTAAGGTAAGGCTTGATGTCTTTACTTCGTCAGGCTATCATCCTGAAAATATATCTACATATGATCAAAAACAATTGTCTACAAAAGGCTATATGCAGTCACCCAATGATTGGAAGAATGTGGAGATGACTGGATACATAAAATTAAATAAATTTGGTGATTCTAATGAACACTTTACTTGGTATACAAGGGGTGGAAAGCATCACGATGCAGACAATGGCTGCGAAGGAACTGCAATTAAAGGAGATTTATATAACGATGGAAGAACAAGATTTGCAAAAGAACAATGGCACTCTGGTGGATATGTTTTCACACCTCTAAAGAAACTGACTGATTCTATCGTTGGTAAATGGGTCGGGTTTAAGACTATGATATATAGTATAAACCAAAGTAATGGACAGATCGCAACAAAAATGGAGAATTGGGTTGATCAAAACAATACTGGAATCTGGAAGAAGATAGATGAATTTGTTGATAATGGTAGATTTGGATCTGAGGGTGGACATTGTGGGGGAGCGTCAGATCAAATCATAAGTTGGGGAGGTCCAGTTGCTACATTTAGATGGGATAGTGCATCCGACGTGGATGTTAAAAACCTGAGTGTAAGAGAGATCCAAGCTCCATGATGACACTCCTTTTCATATATTTGGTAACTAGAATATTTGTGTAAGAATGTTTATGATAGAGGTTAACTTCTGCATGATTAATATAATAGGTCCAAGACTAATTATAGTAATTGAAATAATTGAAAACAAAAAATCTTATTTGATTGTTGTGAATATTTTAATAAGGATAAATCACTTAGAGATATGGAAAGTAAAGATATGATCGTTAAACTCACGATTATCTATTTGAAAAATTCATTTTGTTTGGAGGTTTTTAATAGTTGACCCTTCAACAAGAAGGAACAAAGATATTTAAAGAAATGGACAGAAAGCGCTGGCTTGTAAGGTATTTAATACTTGCTGCCATCGGAACTATGCTTGTAATTAAACTATATATGATGATATTTGTAATTGATTTTACTGTAGGATTATATAGCTTCCTTACAAGCTTTATTTTATTTAGTATATTTTTTATATCCTATACTAGATTCTCCGATCCATTTCTTAAGGCAAAAGATGTTGCTCTTTCAAACGGTGGACCTCTTGTTTCAATTATAGTACCTGTAAAAAATGAGGAAGTTAATATTAAAAACTGTGTTCTATCGTGTGTTAATTCTACATATCAAAACAAAGAAGTTATAATAATTAATGATGGTAGTACTGATAAAACTCCTGAAATATTAGATAAAATACGAAAGGAATGTTCATCCAATATACATATAATTCACCTGTCTAAAAGTGTAGGCAAAAAAAATGCAATAGAGGCTGGAACTCAGATCGCCAAGGGCGAAATTTTTGCATTCATGGATAGTGATTGTGATATGGCTAATGATGCAGTAGAAAACGCAGTAAAGATTTTTCAATCTGATAATGGGATAGGAGCTATTACTGGACATGGAAGAGTTCGGAACGCCGAGTCTAAAGGTAATATCTTACAAAAGATACAAGATGTATGGTTTGATGGACAGTTTAGAATTCTTAAAGGAATGGAGAGCTCATTCTCATCGCTTACTTGTTGTTCGGGAGCTCTATCTATATTTAGAAAATCTGCAGTCCAACCATATATGCATCAATGGGCTCATGACAAGTTTCTTGGAATAGAGAATTTCAAATTTGCAACTGACAGACGACTCACTGCTTTTGTACTTGGTGCAAAGCCAAAGCCAACGTCGACAAATAATAAATCTGATAATATTGACAATATTCCTATACTACAAACTGGAAAAGATGATCTTGATACCATGAAATCATCCTCGGATCCTGATGATGTGCACTCCAAGAAGAATTTACGGTATTCTTGGAAAGTAGTGTATAGTCCTAGTGTCAAGGTAAACGTTGGCGTACCTGAAAACCTTCCAACACTCATACGACAGCAAATTCGGTGGAGAAAAAGTTTTATAAGAAGTATATTTGCAACAGGTGGAATATATTGGAGACGTCCGTTGCCTGCCGCTTTGTTGTATTATTTAATACTTAGTTTGAAGCTACTTCGTCCAATCATTGTAATAAAGGCTGTCTTGCTGCTACCTCTTTCAGGTGATTATTTTACAGCCATACTTTACATTGTAGGAGCAATGTATTCTGCTATGATGTATGGTATCGATGTTAGATTGCGTAATCCTGGATATACTCTGTGGCTATATCGTCCATTGATGACATTTATTTCGACATTTATATTCAGTTGGCTGATAATTTATGCAGCAATAACAATTAGAAAATCAGCATGGAGATAAAATGAAATAAAAGAGGGAAGAGAAAATGGATACCAAAATAAAAGATGCACATAGAAAGAAGCGAAAGAGAAGATGGGATGCCTTTTTAGTAGGATTTGGAATGATAATAGCATTTTACTTAATATTTGCGAAAATCACGGGCTATTGGCCATGTCATATTGCAAGTGCTTTACAGTTCAAACAATTATCTTGTAATAAATCTATCCAAGAGAATATGTCTTCGATAATAAATTGGTTCCAGCAGGTATTCTTTCCTCATTTTCTATTACAATCTCTTCAAAATATCTGATTACAGTTATCTCTGAGATTTCAGGTATCAAAACCTCTTTTCCTTCTATCATGTTAAGTATCATAGCAGGAAAATTTGCGCCAGCCAACGTCGTAAAAATTGTACCCCCTCCCATCCGGGGATTGATTTCCACTAACTTAAGCGTGCCATCTGATGATTCTTTCATTTGAATACAACATGGACCTCTTATTCCAACCGAATCCGCAATTTTCATACAGTTGATCTCTAACTCTGGATAATGTGAAATCCTACCTTTTGTAGAAATACCCGCCTTCGTCTGCATCCTGATTCTAGGTACAGCGATCAGTGGTTTTTTATTCAAATCAGAAAGAACATCTATTGTATACTCGGTTCCAGGAAGGAGTTCTTGAAAGATCATATCGTCAAATCTAGATGTGATGTACTTGAGATCGGTTTCATTTTCAATTTTGAAAATATCTCTGCTTCCTTTTCCATATCGCGGTTTTGCAATAATCGGGAATGTCCCGATCTTGTCATGTTCTGTAGTTGTAAAAGGAACCTCAAATTTATTGCGAAGGTATTGAAATGTTAGCATCTTATCCCGGCAGATTTCTAAGCTTTTTCTATCACTAACGACAGCGTGAGCTCCTATCTCTGCCAGCTTTTTACGATTTTCGCTGTAAGGATAGATATCAAAACCTGACGATGGCATCAAAACTTTGACTTGATGTAATCTTACAATTTCAAATAACCTGTCCACAAACGACTGGTCATCAGCTTCAGGAATTACTTCATTAACGTCAGCCATAAAGAAACCGGCAGACAGAGAGCTAGCGTCTGTAGCGACAATTTTACCTTTAAAATTTGCTATCTTTAGCGATTTTATAGTGTTAATTCCTGCAGGAGCAGCAGCTCCTGGAATAAGAACAGTAGATGGTATCATGGCCCTTGACAAAATGGACGACCAGTAACGATATTGTTGACCACCAAATATATAAACATACTAAACTATATCCATTTTAAAGTTTACCTTTATGAAATTATTAATAGTGGATGAGCATATTGATCACATTGAATACTAAAGAAGATTATCATGTTCACTGCAATTTTAATAATCATTCAGCACCTGATCTTACTATCCGAAATGTAATAAAACAGTGCAAAGAAATCGGCCTACAAACTTTGGCTCTTACTGAACACGTGAGGAAAGGTTCTGATTGGATTCCAAATTACTTGAAGGACATAGAATCATGTCTTGATACTCATAATTGTATGCGAATTATTACAGGATTTGAAGCAAAAATTCTAATAGACGGGTCTATTGACTGTCCAAAAGAATACAGCAAAAATTATTTTTTAATAGCCAGCTTTCACACTGTCTACAATGACAAACAAGTTTGGATTGAGGCTTTAAATAAGGCGATTGAAAATCCAGATGTAAATGTTATTGGGCATATAGCACCAGAACCGACATTTACACTTGAAAAAAGTGAAGTTAACGCATTAGCTTCTTTGATAGTGAAAAACAAAAAAATAGTAGAACTTAATGCAAAGTATCATAGACCTCCACGAGAGTGGATTCAAATTTTTAAAAAACAAGGTGTAAAATTCCATCTAGGAAGTGATGCTCATTCTCTACATGATATAGGAAGGTTTGAAAAAATTTCAGATTTAATTTCATTGGTCGATGATGCATCTCCCATTTCGACAACTGAAGATTGAACAGCTATATTATTATATTCTAATTGCTAACGGATGTCTAATTCAATAAATAGTGAACATAAAGATGATCATTATAATCTATTCCAACTACCGATATCTTCTATTAGATTCTTAAAGTAAATTAACCTTTCGGGATTAAAAGAAACTATTAAATTTAATAATTATCGGCTTATATGCTTTATTATGATCGTTGCCTACTATATTAATATAATATAATATGAATTATCATGATACTGATGCTGTGTTGGAAGGAATTATGGTTTATCTGCAAATTTATATAATGGTTTTCGGAGTTGTATCTAGTATTGGGAAATTTGAGAGTAACTGAAGTAGGGCAACCTATTCATGTAAGATCTCTATTTTCAAAATTTGAAAGTGTGAATCATCCCATAATTTCAGATTTCTTGGCGTCAATACCTGATAGTTTTTCAGATGCTGTTAATAGAATATTATCATTTTCGTCTTGCTCCCCCAGCAAAATGGAGGATAATTTTGTACAAAATAATAGGATAAAACTGCATCCTTTTATTAGTAAATTTCATTCAGAAGCTGGCACCATGACAACAAGCGTCAGAAATACTGCCGCATTATTAGGTGAGTCAACAACTCAGATTTTTACTGCAACACATCAGCCAAATCTTTTTGCATATGGCGGTATATTTAAAAAAATAGTTTTACTTCAAAGTCTCAAAAAAGCCGTCGAAGAACACGATAAACATAGGAAGATCATAAATCTGTTTCTTATTATAGATCATGATTTTATGGATGATATGTGGATCCGTCTTGCACAATTGCCAAGTATCCGACATTTACTAGGAATACTTGAACTTAGATTTCCAATCAGTGATTCAAGACGATGGCAGATGGTGTGTAATATGCCTCCTCCTAGTAGGACGATTTTAGATCAGTGGAGAAAACAGATCTATTCTTGGATACGGAATTCATCATTATCTCAATTATCTTTGTCATCAGATAAATTGACTTTATTTAATAACCTGGATTCCTTTTGGAAGGAGGTAGAGACATCTTATTCTAAAGCAAAATCATACTCAGATTTTAATTCCTTTTTGATATCCCAGATTGTAAATCGAATCTGGGGATATGATACCTTATTCGTAAGACTTTCTGATATATCCTCAGTTTTTGAAGATGGTTTCAAATATTTGATTTCTAATTACTCTAAATATTCTGAAGCATTAAGAAAAACTGAAAATCTATTTATGCGTTATGGTATAGATACTGGTGTAAGCTCAAGTTCATATCTGAATGCTCCTGTTTGGGTCCATTGTAAATGTGGCAGTAAGGCCCCT